>QZKZ01000398.1 GCA_004796465.1 Desulfovibrio sp. | reverse complement strand
TCTTTTGCGGTGGGGTCTCCCAGTCTGTAAGCAGCATAGCCGTGGGCTACTTCGTGGCAGATAATTCCCACGAGTAAAGGAATCGCGAAGATGACAACCCGGATCGCTGCATGGCTGAAGTCAAATTCTGACATGGGTCAAGCGGCTACCATGATCGCCCACGCAGGGCAAGGAGAAAGGAACGGCACGGTCCCGGAGGGGAAAGCCCGGAAGGAAAAGCCCGGCAGGGATAAATCAGGCGGCCTGCTTGGAAGCCTTGGCCATGGCCATGGACACCTTTTGCTTGAGCTCGGTCAAATCCACGGACTTGACCACATAATAGTCGGCCGCGATGGACTTGAGGTCGTGCTGAAAGCTGTCATAGGCCGTGGACAGGATCACGGGCAGGGTCTGGTCCTTGCTGCGGATTTCCTGCAACAGGTCGAGCCCGCTGCGGTTGGTGCCCAGCTTGATGTCCAGGATCACGACTTGGGGCTTTTCTTTGGCAATGAGTTCCAGAATGTCCTCCTGGCCGTCCGAGGTGGCCAGGGAATAGCCTTCAGCCTCCAGTTCTTCCCGGTACAGCATGCGGATATGTTTTTCGTCGTCAACGACCAGTATCTTTTTTTCGCTCATGTGGCCTCCAAGGGATGGGCAGGGTTTCGTGGGAGGTGTGGGATGCTCCTGGCACTGTTGTTTGCCTTCCTGCCGCATCTTCTTATTTTATAGTACACGCATGGACCGAAGACAAGGTGTTTTCCCACAAATACTGGGTGCCCGGCAGGATCGCGCCTGTTCCCCTTGCCTGGAAGCCGGGTATTTGCCTTCCGGCCCAAAGGTGATTAGAAAAGGCGAGCCTGGAGCAGGGAACAAGAAAAGGGGAAGCTCCATTGTCCGACGAACAGAGTGTACATCTTGATGAACAGGGATCCTTGGCGCGAGTGGGCCAGGACCATGAGCTTTTGTGCGAACTGTACGAAGCTTTTTCACAGGACGCTCCCCTGAAGCTGGCCTCCCTGGAAGGCGCTGTACGCAACGCCGACATCAGCGGGATTGTGGAGTCGGCCCATTCCCTGAAAGGCGCATCCGCGGCCATTGGCGCGGAACATTGCCGCGGTCTGGCCGAGTCCCTGGAAATGGCCGGGCATGCCGAAGACTTGGCCCAGGCCCCTGAGTTGTTTCGCCTGGTCAGCAGCGAGGTGGCTCTGGTCCTTTCCTTGGTCAGCGAGCGTATTGCCGCGTATTCAAGCCAGGCCTGACCGGTCCGGAGACCTATTTCATGATCCATGTGACTTTGGAAGCCCAGGCCGAGCAAATAGAGCTGGAGAACGTCAAGTCCGTGGTGGCCCTGCTCAATAAACTGAAACGAAAACCCGCTCGCTGCCTGGTGATTCGAGAACAAGAAGGCGGCGACCAACTGCTGACCCCGGACGCGCAACTCCGCTACGGAGACAGGATCCGCATCCGCGACGTGTCCTCGCGGGGTTGAGCACATTCTGCAACTCCAGACCCACGAGTCCATATGAAGTGCCGCCGTTGCAAGGAACCCGCTGTGGTCGCCCTGCCCAGCCATAATTCCGGCTTTTGCGGGGACTGCTTTTTTATGTATTTTTCGCGGCAGGTGGACAAGGCCATCAGGTCGCACGAGCTGTTCAGCCGCGAGGAGCCGGTGCTGGTCGCCATCTCCGGGGGCAAGGACTCCCTGGCCCTGCTTTTGGAACTGCATAGCCAAGATTACCAGGTCACGGGCCTGTTTGTTGACTTGGGGATTCCGGACTCCTCGGACTTGGCCCGGGCCAAGGTTGAAGCCTTTTGCGCCGCGCACGGCCTTGACCTGCAAGTGGTGGAGACCGCGGCCCACGGCTTGGCCATACCCGTGGTCAAGAAAGCCGTTCGCAGGCCGATTTGCGCGGTGTGCGGCAAGGTCAAGCGCTACTATTTCAACAAAGTGGCGATGGACCAAAATTTTGCCGCCTTGGCCACGGGCCATACCCTGGATGATGAGGCGGGCCGCCTCCTGGCCAACACTCTGCGTTGGGACGGCCCCTACTTGAGCGACCAGGGCCCCCGGCTGGAAGCGGAAAACGGATTCGCGCGCAAGGTCAAACCCCTGTTCCGGCTCACCGAGTTCGAGACCGCAGTGTATTGCTTTCTCAAGGGCATTGACTACCACATGTCGGGCTGCCCCTATGCGCAGGGAGCGAGTTTTCCCGTGCTCAAGGAAGCCATGGCCGACTTGGAGGAAAAGCGGCCGGGACAGATGCTCAGCTTTTATTTGAGTTTCCTGGAAAAGGGCAAACCCGCGTTCACAGCCATGGAAAAGGAGCAGGGCGCTGATTTGGCCCCGTGCGTGGAATGCGGTTATCCCACCAGCGCCGGGACCTGCGGGGTGTGCCGGATCAAGGCGCAGGTGGCTGACGCGGGCGGAATATGAGCCTGCCCGAGGTTTCCGTGGTCCTGCCCGCGTACAACGCGGCAGACACCCTTGCCCAGGCCCTCGACTCCCTTGTTGCTCAAAGCCTTGAGACATTTGAAGTCGTGGTGGTGGACGACGGCTCCGAGGACACCACCTGGGAGCTGCTTACCTCGGCTGCTCAAGATGATCCACGCATTCGCCCCGTACACATGGAGCATGCGGGCATAGTCCCGGCCCTGAATCTGGGCCTGGAGAAAGCGCGCGGGCCGCTCATCGCGCGCTTGGATGCCGATGATGTCTGTTTGCCCGAGCGTTTGGCCCTCCAAAAAGCCTTCCTGGATCAACATCATGAAATAGGTTTGGTCGGCTGCAAGGTGGCCTTTGGCGGCGACCGCGAGGCCTGCGCGGGGTATGCCCGTTACGTGGACTGGACCAATACCCTGCTCACGCCGGAGGCTATTTCCCTGGGCCGGTTCCGGGAGTCGCCCCTGCCGCACCCCAGCGTCATGTTCCGGGCTTCGCTTGTGCAGGAACACGGCGCGTACAGGGACGGCGACTTTCCCGAGGATTACGAGTTGTGGCTGCGTTTTCTGGACGCGGGCGTGGCCATGGCCAAGGTGGACCAGGAGCTGGTGGTGTGGAACGACCCGCCCCATCGTCTCTCACGCAATGACCCTCGCTACGAGGTGGACCGTTTCTACGCCACCAAGGCTCGCTACCTGGCCCGCTGGCTGGAGCGCCACAATCCCTTTCATCCTGACATCGTGGTCATGGGCGCGGGCCGCGTCAGCCGCAAGCGCGCGGACTATCTTCTTGGGCACGGGATACGCTTTGCCGCGTATGTGGACATTGACCCGCGCAAGGTGGGCAAGGTCGTGCACGGCAGGCCCGTGATCCACCGCGACGAACTGCAAGGACCGGGGGAACAGTTCGCGGTATCGTTTGTGGCCAGTCATGGTGCGGGCTCGGACATCAGCCGTTTCCTCGGCTCCAGGGGCTGGACGCCGGGCCGGGATTTTTTGCTGGCTGCGTAAAGCGCTACTGACGGCCCGCCATTGCCTCAACCCTGGCCACAGGATACAAGTAACACTTATCAGACGATCCACTTCAGGGAGGGAGCATGACAAAAATACTGGGCGTGGGCGGCAGCCCCAGAAGCGGCGGCAACAGCGATGTCTTGCTGCAAAATATTCTCGCTG
Organism: Desulfovibrio sp.; assembly: GCA_004796465.1. Taxonomy (GTDB): domain Bacteria; phylum Desulfobacterota; class Desulfovibrionia; order Desulfovibrionales; family Desulfovibrionaceae; genus MADRE1. The sequence goes on along the minus strand of QZKZ01000398.1, from coordinate 311 downwards.
GCGCGGTCGAGGCCGGCGTGGAAACCGAGGCCGTGCACCTGCGCAACTACCACTTTTCCTCGTGCATCGGCTGCGAGCGTTGCCGCAAGGACAAGGCCTGCACCGGCCTCAACGACGGCATGCAGTTGCTGTACCCCAAGGTGGAGGCAGCCCGGGGCCTGGTCCTGGTTTCGCCCACCCATCAGTACAACGTGACCGCGATCATGAAGGCCTTTATTGACCGGCTCTACGCGTACTATGACTTCACGGACGACCGGCCGCGCGGGTATTCCAGCCGCTTGGCTGGAAAGGACCGCCAGGCTGCGGTCTGC
>QZKZ01000167.1 GCA_004796465.1 Desulfovibrio sp. | reverse complement strand
TTGGTGGTATAAAACGGCTCGAATATTTTATCCAGCTTGGCCTGGGGAATGCCGATGCCTGAGTCGGCAATGCTCAGGCAGACCAAGCCCTGGTCCATGAAGCTGCCAATGCGTATCTCCCGTTTCTTGCCGTTGGAACCGGCTTCGTCCATGGCGTTGAGCGCGTCGCGGGAATTGCTGAGCAGGTTGAAGTAGACCTGCTGCATCCGGTTCTGGTGGGCCATGATCGGAGGCAAGCCCTGGGTGAAGTCCGTGGTGATGGTGATGTTTTCCAGCTTGAGCTGTTCGCGGATCAGATTGAGCACGTCCGTGAGCGGCTCGGAAATGTCGAACCTGTCCTTGAGCAGGTCGGACTTGCGGCCGAACTCGCGCAGGCTGGTGATGATCTCCGCGGCCCGGTCCACTTGGCGGCATATCTCGGTGACCACCTGCTGGAACTTGTCTCCGGACGGGGTCTCGCCCCGCTCGCCGATCATGGCCAGGTATTCGCTGCCCAGCTTGATGGCGTTGAGGGGCTGGTTGATCTCGTGGGCGATTCCCGCGGACATCTCGCCCAGGGTTTTCATCTTGCTGGCCTGGATGAGTTGGGCGTCCTTTTCCACCATGTCCGTGATATCCGTGGTGGACATGATGATCGCGGGCTTGTCCTCATACGTGGTGCCGCAGGCGTGCACGTTCACGTTGAAGGGGTAGTTGTCCCGGGTGTAGTGCAGGGCCTTGGGGATGAAGATGCACTTGGCCAGGCTCACCTCGTCCACCTCGGCGAAGTGCAGGGTCCAGGAGTCGTCCGAGGGGTCCCAGAACTCGGTAAAGGGCCTGCCGATAAGCTCCATGCGCGAGCAGCCGTAGACCTCGGTGGCCATGGGGTTGGCGTCGAGAATGGTCAGGCTGTCGTATTCCAGGACAAAAATGGGGTCAGGCCCGCTGTGGAACAGGGAGCGGTACTTTTGCTGGGATTTCTGCAACTGGCCCCGGTAGTCCTTGACGTGCCGGACCATGTTGTCCAGGGACTCGGCCAGTTGGACCACCTCCACGCCCGCGCTTTCATCGAAGTCCACGCGGTAGTCCAGGTTGTCGCGGCGGATCTCGTCGGACATGTCGATGAGCTGGGAAATGGGCTTGGTGATGTTGCGCGACAGTTTGTTGCTGATAAAAAACATGATCACGAAGATGCCGCCGAGAAAGCCCAAAAAGGCCATGCGCAGCTTGGAGATGACCATGTCGATGTGGTTCTTGCTCAACCCCACGTGCACGCTACCCACGTCGTAGATGCCCTCTTTCACGGGCACGGCGCAGTCGTAGGCCTGTTCGCCGAACACGTCCACCGTGGTGATGCTGGAGTCCTCCCGAGGCAGGATGGGATTGGCCGTGCGCAGGTCCTCGGGAAAGGGGCGAATAAAGGTGGAAGCCAGGACGTTCTGTTCGGTATCCAGGATGAACACGTAGGAGACCAAACTTTGCCGCTCGCCCACCTGGGCCGCTTCGAACACCAGGCTGACCAGGCCGGGCAGATCCTGGGTCAGGATCAGGCCGGTGCTGGAGTCGGCAATGGAGTCGGCAATGCCCAAGCCCCGGTATTCAAGCTCCCGGGTCAGGCTGGAGATGAGGATGTAACGCGCCACCAAAGCGATGAAAAAGCTCACCAGCAAGATCACGGTCAGGGAAAAGAACAGGATCTGGTTCTTGAGGCTGAGCTTGGGGAATACCTTGATCATGGCCTGGCTCCGGGACGCGCCCTACTCCTGCTCCATTTGTCCGAGCTTGCTCCAGTCCGTGATCAGGACCAGACGCCCGTTCCAAATACGCGTGAAATAGACCGTGTCCATGCCCTGGTGGTTGGTGGGGCTGAAGCTCACGGAGTTGTCCGGGCCAATGGGAAAATCCCGGATGGATTGGATGGCCCGGAGCAAGCCTTCGCGGGTCAGGTCCGGCCCGGCCCGTTTGAGTCCCTCCACCAGCACCACGGCGTTATAGTAGCCCTCCAGGCTCACGGAGTTGGGCTGGGCCTCGGGGTAGTGGGTATGGAGCAGGTCCAGGTACTGGTCGATGTCGTAGAGCAGGTCGCGGGTCTCGGGCAGTTCGGGAGGAGGCACCACCTGGGAGACGATGACCCCGTTGCCGTCCTCGCCCAGGAGCCGGGCCAGCTCCTCCGCGCCCACAAAGGAGACGTTGTAGAACAGCAGGTCGTCGCGCTGCTGCCTGGCAAGCTTGATGAATTCGGCGCAAGGTTCATAGGTGCCGATCATGATTACGGCCTGGGCGTCGGATTCCATGATCGCCGCAAGCCCCTCCTGCACGTCCAGGGTGCCGCGAATGTAGGAGCCCTTGGCTACGGGCGCGTTTTCATACTGCTGCAAGGCCAGTTCCGTGCCCCGCAACCCGTCCAGGCCGTAGGCGTCGTACTGGTAGAACACTCCGATCCGGGTCAGGCCCAGGTCCTCGACCATGTGTTTCACCGCTGCGGCGGTCTCCTGGTAGTAGGAGGCGCGCACGTTGATGATGTTGGGCTGAAAGGGCTCGCGCAGGGCGTTGGCTCCGGTGAACATGCCGATGAGCGGTATCTCGGCCATTTCCACCAGGGGGATGATCTTCACCGTGGTCGGGGTGCCCACGTAGCAAAACAGGGCGAACACGTTGCCGTCCACGAGAAAGCCTTGGGTGTTGGCCAGGCAGATGGGCGGGTCGTAGCGGTCGTCCAGGGCGATGAGTTCGATGGTGCGGCCGTGCACGCCGCCCTGTTCGTTGATGTGGTTGATGTAGGACCGCGCCCCGCGTAAAATCTCCGTGCCCAGGAACCCGGCATGCCCGCTCAGGGCCAGGGACGAACCAATGCGGATCTCCGTATCCGTGACCCCCGGCACGGGCCGGTTCAAGGATTGGTTGTCATCAGTCGTTTCGCCACAGCCCAGGACCATGGACAGCGCCAGGACAGCGCCCAGCGTCAGGGCCAGGCAAGACGCAGTTGCCGGGAACAAGCGAAACATGGCGCGCCCGGTGAAGACGCTGGGAAATGGGGTGTGAGTGTGAAACATCTATATGAATTCAATCACAAAGTCCTTGGCTCGGCAAGGGGATTTTGCGCCATTTGCGCGAGGCGTGAAAACGCGCGGGTGCCCGCCAACAGAGACTTCATCGCCAGTGGCTCTCGAAAACCTGCGTGGCTTTTGCCCGGCGCAAACTTTTCCATTGATTTTCCCTTGACACTTCCGTTGCTCTTTCTTACTTTCAATCAACCGATCGATTTAAACTTGTTGCCATGACCGGTGAGCAAGGAAAAACCATGACCAAACGACGCTACGACCCCGACGCCTCGCGCCTGGACATCCTGGACGCCGCAGAGGAACTTTTTGCGGAAAAGGGGTACGGCGAGGTGTCCACAGCAGCCATTGCCAAGGCCGCCAAGGTCTCGCAGAGCCAGATCCACTACCATTTCGAAACCAAGCGCAACCTGTGGGAACATGTGTTCCAACGCCTTTTTGAGGAATACTTCTCTGTCCAGTCCGAAGTACTTGACAATACGGAGCAGAGCGGCCTCGATCGCATGGAAGCCTCGATCCGCGCCTACTTTTCCTTTTTCCAGGTCAATCCCCGCTTTATCAAGCTCATGGCCCGGGCACATCTGGAAACAGGACTGGGCCATACCCAACAATCCGGCCAGCTTTTTTCCAAGGGCGCCGAGGTCGTGGCCCGCAGCCAGGAAGCCGGGACCATCCGCAACGACGTGCCCCCTGAGTTCGTTGTTGTTGGTTTCCTGTCAATGGTTTCCCAATGGTTCCAGATGCGTTCCAAGCATCTGCCTCCCCAGGCAGACTACGGAAAGCTCAGTGACGACGCCTATCTCGACTTTATCCTCAAGGTCTACCTCCAAGGTATAACCCCACCGCAAGAGTCTGGTTCAGACGCTTTGAACGTGTAAACCAAGCAAGATAAGGAAACGCCCGGCGCATTGGTGCGAGCAGTATAAAATAAATCATTTAATCGAAAGAAACTTTCCCCACAAGGAGAACAGCATGAACATCCTCATACTCACCGGCAGCCCCAAGGGCGAAAAGAGCGTGACCCTGCAGTACGCAAACTGGCTCAAGGCGCGGTTTCCCGGCCATGAATGGACCACGGTCCATGTGGCCTCGCGCATCAAGGGAATTGAAGCGTCTCCTGAGCGCTTCAACGAACTCATGGACCAGGTGCGCCGGGCCGACGTTATTCTTTGGACTTTCCCCCTGTACGTGCTTTTGGTGCCCGCCGGGCTCAAGCGCTTCATCGAACTGGTATCCGAGCGCGGAGCCGAGGACACGTTCGCAGGCAAGTACGCGGCTTCCCTTTCGACCTCCATCCACTTCCACGACAACATCGCCCACGACTACCTGCAAGGGGTGAGCGAGGACCTGGGCATGCGTTTCGTGGCCGCGCATTCCCCGGCCATGCGCGATCTGACCAAGGACAAGGGCCGCAAGCAGCTGGAAAGCTTTGGCCGCCTGTTCTTGGACACGGCAAAGTCGGGCCAGGTGCTCAGCCGCCGCTTTCCGCCACTTGCACACCAGGGCTGGACCTACACCCCCTCCCCTGCCACCCACCCCGTGGACTTGGGCTCCAAGCGGGTGGTCATTGTCCACGACGCCTTGGAACAGGACGCCAATCTCCGGGCCATGGTCCAGCGCTTGCGGTGTTCATTCGCAGGAGAGGTCGCGGTGCACAATCTGCATGACGTGGACATGCGCGCCAACTGTTTGGGCTGTTTGCGCTGCGCCATGCACAATTCCTGCGTCCAGGAGGAGCGGGACGGGTTCGTGCCCTTTTACCGCAAGGAACTCATAAGCGCGGACATCATCATCCTGGCCGGGACCATGCGCGACAGGCATTTTTCCTCGCGCTGGCGGCGCTTTTGGGAGCGGGGATTTTTCCAGACCCACCAGCCCACGCTCAAGGGAAAGCAGATCGCGTTCCTGGTGGCCGGGCCCTTGGGCCAAGCCGCGAGTTTGCAGGAATGGATGAGCGGTTGGACCCAGTGGCAGGAAGCGCACCTGGCCGGCATGCTCAGTGATGAGGCCGGTGAATCCGCCCTGCTCGACCAGGAGCTGACTGGCCTGGCCCAACGCTTGGCCCAATGCGCCGAGGAAGAGTTCGTTCGGCCCAAGGACTTCCAGGGCGTGGGCGGACTCAAGATATTCCGCGACGATATTTACGGCCCCTTGCGTTTCGTGTTCCAGGCCGACCACAAGTACTACAAACGCAACAAGTACTATGACTTTCCCACCTGGGATTGGTCCATGCGCATGCTCAACACCCTGCTCACGCCCCTGTTCCGGATTCCCCGGCTGCGGCGAGTTTTTGAGCGGCGTATGAAGGACAAGATGATTGAACCCCTGCAAAAGTGGGTGGACAAAGCCAAGATTGACCAGGGCAGTGACCAGCCGGTATACCCTGCCCTCGATAATCCCGCGCCAAACACTCTTGCACCGCGAGGAACCACCCATGCTTTTTAAGGGAATCAAGGCCAAGCTGGTTGACGTCTTTGCCAGGGGCAAGCTGACCGGCAACGGGCTCACCGTGTTCTGGGAATGCGGAGATTTGTCCACGGACCAGATGCTGGCCCTGACCCGGGAAATGCGCCAGTTCGAGTCGATCTTCCTCCTGGACGGGCCGGGCAACGAGGAGTATCAGGCCCGCATCTTCACCATGGAGGAAGAGCTGTCCTTTGCCGGGCATCCCCTCATCGGCCTGACCGCGCACCTGCATCAGGAATACGGACCCCAGGAAAATGGAATTCCTGAAGAGCAGGAGTGGCGGATTCGCCTGGCGTCCAGAACCGTGCGCCTGGTAAGCGTCAATAAGGGCGGGCACTACTCTGCGGCCATGGACCAAGGCCCGCCCGAGTTCCTCGGCACCATTGGCCCGGCGGACCGGAAGGAATACTTGGCTGCCCTCAATCTCACGGAGGAAGATGCGGCGGGCCTGGACATGGAGGTGATCTCCACGGGCCTGCCCTATCTCATCGTGCCCGTGGCCCGGAATCTGGACAAAGCCAGAATCACGATTCCCCATTTCGAGGAGCTGTTGGCCCGGCATTGCGCCAAGTTCGTCTATGTGCTGGATGTGGAAACGCGGGAAGGCCGGACCTGGGACAACGCGGGGATGGTCGAGGACATCGCCACGGGCAGCGCGGCAGGTCCCGCTGCCGCCTATCTCCACAAGGCCGGGCTCGTTCCCGCCAACCGCCCTTTTCACTTGGAACAAGGGCGCATGACCGGCCGTCCCAGCCGCATGGAAGTCGTGGTGGAATCAGACGGAGACGCGGTCCGGAATATCAGGGTCAGCGGCGACGTGTTCGTAGTGGCGACTATCGATTTCGCCTAGGAACGGCTTGGGCCGGAATACAGCTTGGCTCAAGATGAGGCCGGGTTCGAGCGGAGAGCGCGGCCCGGCCCTTTTTTATTGCAACCTCTCGCGCACCTCGTCCACCAACTCGGCGGCGAACCACTCATACCCGGCCAAGGTGGGATGCTCGTCCGCCGGGCGCAAATAATAGGGGTCCGCGTCCGCGCCAAGGGGCTCGGCAGGCGTCAAGTCGAACAAGGGGAAACCGCTCAGTTCGAGCAGGCTGTCCGCCAAGGCCTGCTCTTGCTCCGTGAGCACATGCGCGCCTCCCGCGGCCTCGGGATGCATGGGCAGCCAGACCAGCAACACGTCTGCGCCGCTTCGCTGCAACACTTCGATCCCGGCCATGAAACCCGGGTCCCCTCCATAGTCAAGGAGGTCGATGCCCATGGTCCGGCTGCTGAATCGCAGCTCGCGAAAAGGGTCACCGTGGCGCAATTGCAGGTAAAGATAGGAAGTGGACAGGGACCAGGGCCAGTTGCCGCCAAAACGGTCGGCCTCGGACCTGGCCACTGCCGCGTACGTGTCGAGCATTTCCTTGAGCATGGGCTCGTCCCTGCCTTGGGCCATGGCCCGTTCGCACCACGCATGATCCGCGCGCTGGTCGATAAACGAGTTGCGGCCAAAGGTGCGCGGCGCATAGGACAACTCCGGATCAATGGAGGTCACGGCCTCTGTATCGCCAAGGCCTGTTTGCCGCGACGCCCGCCAGATCCTGGCGCGCGTCAAGTCGCGGGTGATGAAGGCGAGAATGACCAAGTCCGGGCGCTCTTCCTCCACCGTGGCCGAGGCTAAGTCAATCATCTGCAGGATGCCGATGCCGTCGCGGCTGTAATTCACCACGCGCACGCTTTTGCCTGATTCGTTGAGCGCGGCCTGCAAGAGCCCGGGCCAGGTCGCATCCCCGTCCTCGCCCATGGGATAGGCCGTGAAGCTGTCCCCGAACACGAACACCGTGTGTTCTGGATTCTCCACCAGGGCTGTCCTGCCGGGATTGCCCAGACTGTCCGAGCGTTGGGGCTGGCAGAGCACCACCTCGTTGTCGCGGATCAGCGCCATGTGGGTCGCGCCATTGACTGGATAGGAATAGCCGAACTCCCGGTCGTATTCCCAAAAGCTCGCGCTGTGCACCCGCACGGTCTTGTTGTCCCTGACCAGGGAGGAAAAGTTCAGGCTCAGGTAGACCCGGAACAAGGCTTCCAAACAGAACACGCTCAAGGCGACGCTCGCCAGGACAAGGATGATGCGGTTGCGGGTTTCTTTGTGCATGGGGTTTTCCAGGAAACTGGACTCGTGTTCTTGCTCTGCGCCGAGGTGCGTGATCCTGCCGGGAGCAAGACTGGGTAGCCCAAACAGCCGCGCAACACAAGGCTTGTCCCGGCCTTGGCCTGAAATGCTTTGGCAAGTCCTTGATCCCACTCGTTTCCTTCCCCGCCTGTTTCGAAAAAAAACTGGACACCGCGCCGGTGCACGGATAAATTCGTCCTCCGCCGTGGTTCGGGGGAGCCTGCGGCTTGGAACGGCCGTGTTTCCAGCGCGAGGAAACAGGTGGCCGCCTCGAACCCTGATTCGCGCGACTTTTGATGGACCAATCCGCTGCTGTTGCGGTCACGGCGTCATCGCCTTTTACGCCGCAACCCATCCCTGGAGGATCACCATGCCTTTAGAAGCTACCGCGCCCCTGGCAAAACCAGGCCGGGCAGCCGCATACCTCGATTGGTTGCAGATGCTCACCGGCGCTTTCCTCATCCTGTTCATGTGGGGCCATTTGCTCATGGTCTCCAGCGTGCTCTTTGGCCGGGGCGCCATGAACGGCATTGCCGGTTTCCTGGAAACCACGGGCTTGGCCCAGTTGGGCGGCCCGGTCATCGCTGTGGCCTTCCTGCTCCACTTCGTGCTTGCCGCGCGCAAGATTCCCTTCACCAGCAAGGAACAGCGCACTGCCGTAGGCCACGCCAAGATGCTGCACCACACCGACACCTGGCTCTGGATCGTGCAGGTGGTCAGCGCCATGGTCATCCTGGTGCTCGGCTCCATCCACATGTGGACCGTGCTCACGGACCTCTACGTGGGTGTGCCCGGCTCGGAACTGGGCATCAACGCCGAAACCAGCGCGGCCCGCGTGCAGAAATGGCCCTGGACCCTGCTCTACATCGTGCTGCTGCCCCTGGCCGAGCTGCACGTGTCCATTGGTTTCTACCGCATCGGGGTCAAATGGGGCGTGATCAAACGCAAGGGCCGCAAAAAGGCCAAACTCATTGAATACATCATGGCCGGGGCCTTCCTGCTCATCGGCACGGCCACGCTCATCCGCTTCCTGCTCATGGACGTGAACTAAGGGGTATCTGATGCAAACCATATTTACGGACGGACTGTGCATCGGCGCCGGGCTCGCGGGCGAACGCGCGGCCCTGGAAATGGCCGAGGCCGGTTTTGAAGTCATCTGTTTGAGCCTGGTGCCTGCGCGGCGCTCCCACTCCGTGGCGGCCCAAGGCGGCATGCAGGCGGCCCTGGGCAACTGCGCCATGGGCGAGGGCGACTGCCCGGACGTACACTTCGAGGACACGGTCAAGGGCTCGGACTGGGGCTGCGACCAGGAAGTGGCCCGCACCTTTGTGGACACCGCGCCCGTGGAAATGCGCAGGCTGGCCCACTGGGGCGTGCCCTGGAACCGCGTGGTGCCCGGTCCCAAGACCTACTATAAGGGCGGCAAGGCCTTTGAGAAAGTGGAAGCCGAGGAAAAGTCCGGCCTGATCAATGCCCGGGCATTCGGCGGCACTGCCAAGTGGCGGACCTGTTTCGCGTCCGACGGCACGGGACACGCCGTGCTGTACACCATGGACAACCGCGCGGCCCAGCTAGGGGTCACCGTGGTCGACCGCACAGAGGCCATTGCCCTGATCCACGACGGCGAGAACTGCTTGGGCGCCATTGTGCGCTGTTTGCGCACGGGCGAGCTGGTCACCTACCTGGCCCGGGCCACTATGATCGCCACGGGCGGTTTCGGCCGCATCTACCGCAACTCCACCAACGCCGTGATCAACGACGGCGGCGGCTGCATCATCGCCCAGGACACCGGCCTGGTGCCTTTGGGCAACATGGAGGCGGTCCAATTCCATCCCACTGGAATCGTTCCTTCCGACATCCTGGTCACCGAGGGCTGCCGGGGCGACGGCGGCACCCTGCTGGACAAGGACCAGCAGCGCTTCATGCACGAATACGAGCCGGAAAAGGCTGAACTGGCCTCGCGCGACGTGGTCTCCCGCTGGATGACCCACCACATGCGCCAGGGCAAGGGCGTGCAGTCCCCTTACGGCGAACACCTCTGGCTGGACATCCGCCACCTCGGCGAAGAGCACATCCGCACCAAGCTGCGCGAAGTGGACGAGATCTGCCAATCCTTCCTGGGCGTGGATCCCGTTGATTCGCTCATCGCGGTGCGCCCCACCCAGCACTATTCCATGGGCGGCGTGCGCACGGACGGAACCGGCGCGGCCTACGGCCTCAAGGGCCTGTTCTCGGCGGGCGAAGCCTGCTGCTGGGACATGCACGGCTTTAATCGTCTTGGAGGCAACTCCCTGGCCGAGACCGTGGTGGCCGGCGGCATCGTGGGCAAGACCATGGCCGAGTTCCTGGCAGGTTGCGAAGTGTCCTTTCCCACGGCCACCATCCGCGACATAGAAAAACGCGAGCAAGAGCGCATGGACGGCCTGCTGTCCAACGTGGGGGGCGACGGCGAGGACGCCTTCCAGGTGCGCGAGGCCATGTTCGACGTGCTGGACTACGCTGCCGGAATTTACCGCAACGGCACCGACCTGGAGCGCGGCGTGGCCGAGCTGCAGGAAATCCACCAGCGCTCGCTCAACGTGAGCCTCAAATCGAACGGTCTGGGAGCGAATCCCGAGATCGCCCTGGCCCTCAAGCTGCCGGGCATGGTCCGCTTGGCCCTTAGCGTGACCTACGGCGCACTCATGCGCACGGAAAGCCGGGGCTCGCACACCCGCGAGGACCATCCCGAGCGCAACGACCGGGATTGGCTCAACCGCACCCTGGCCTATTGGAAACCCGGCGCGGAACTGCCGCTCCTTGAGTACGAGCCCGCTTCCCCGTCCATGGCCATTCCTCCCGGCGACAGGGGGTACGGCGGCGGCAAGATCATCTCCGCGGACGAGCCCAAACCTTCGGAATAACCCAACGCAATTCAGAGAAAATTCTAGGATATACAGGATAGAGAAATGGCCCGAACCCTACGGTTTCACGTGTTCCGCTACAATCCCCAGGACCCGGCTTCCACGCCGCACATGGACGCTTATGTCCTGGACGAGACCGAGTCCATGACGCTCTACATCGCGCTGACCCGCATCCGCGAAGAGCAGGACCCCTCGCTCATGTTTGATTTCTGCTGCCGCGCCGGAGTCTGCGGCTCCTGCGCCATGGTCATCAACGGCAGGCCCGGCCTGGGCTGCCACACCAAGACCGCTGACCTGCCCGAGCGCATCACCCTGCTGCCCCTGCCCTTCTTCAAGCTGGTCGGCGACCTGGGCGTGGACACCGGCACCTGGTTCCGCGAAATGTACACCCGCGTGGAATCCTGGATCCACACGGAAAAGCAGTTTGATCCCGCGTCCGAGGAAGAGCGCATGGACAACGAGACCGCGGAGCAGATCTACGAACTGGACCGCTGCATTGAATGCGGCTGCTGCGTGGCTGCCTGCGGCACGGCCCGCATGCGCGAGGATTTCCTGGGAGCCGCCGGGCTCAACCGCTTGGCCCGGTTCATGATCGATCCCCGCGACCAGCGCTCGGACAAGGAGTACTTTGACGTGGTGGGCAACGACCAGGGCATTTTCGGCTGCATGGGTTTGCTGGCCTGCGAGGACGTCTGCCCCAAACATCTGCCCCTGCAGGACCAGCTCGGGTACATGCGCCGCAAGATGGCCATGAACGCCCTGACCCGCATCCTGCCCTGGAAAAAATAAGGAGTGACCATGCGCCAACTCTCGGCGGGAATCGTAACCGAGGCTGTGGCCTCCTTGTGCATCGACGCCAATCGCCACCTGCCCCAGGACCTCATTGCCGCGTTCGAGGCCGCCATGGCCAACGAAGAGTCTGCCTCGGCCAAGGAAGTCCTGCGCCAGCTCCTGGAGAACGCCCAACTCGCGGCGGACACCGGGCTGCCCCTGTGCCAGGACACGGGCCTGGCCGTGCTCTTCGTGGAACTGGGCGAGGACCTGCAAATCACGGGCGGTTCTCTCAAGGAAGCCATTACCCAAGGCGTGATCAAAGGCTATCAAGACGGGTATCTGCGCAAGTCCGTGTGCAGCCCCTTGGAGCGCGCCAACACCGGCGACAACACTCCGGCCATTATCCAGTTCGACCTGGTGCCCGGCGACAAGCTGAAAATCTCCTTCATGGCCAAGGGCGGCGGCAGCGAGAACATGTCCCGCGCCACCATGCTCACCCCAGCCCAGGGCTGGGCAGGCATCAAGGAGTTCGTTATCAACCGGGTGGCCGAGGCCGGACCCAACCCCTGCCCGCCCGTGATCCTGGGCGTCGCTGTGGGCGGCTCCTTTGAACGCGCCGCGGTCAACGCCAAGAAGACCCTGCTGCGCGACCTGGACGACTCCCACCCCGATCCGGACATGGCGGCCAAGGAAGCCGAGCTGCTCGAGGCCGTGAACAAGCTGGGCATCGGCCCCATGGGCCTGGGCGGCAAGACCACCGTGCTGAGCGTGAAGATCGCCATGGAGCCCTGCCATCTGGCCAGTCTGCCGTTGGCCGTGAACGTGCAATGCCATTCCCAGCGGCATGAGGAGG
>QZKZ01000330.1 GCA_004796465.1 Desulfovibrio sp. | reverse complement strand
GCTGTATACAGCGGCGCTAACCCTGTTATGGCGGAGGCGGCGCGGCAGGGCCGGGCTCGCAGGCGTGGGCAGGACCTTGCTCAAGGCCGGGGGCTTGTGCGGGATAGCCACCCTGGCGGCTTGGCCCTGTTTGTGGCTGGCAGACTTGTTTCCCGAGCGGGTCCTGCTGGGCGCGTTCGTGGTGCTGGCCGTGAGCGGCGTGGTGTTCGCCGGGGTGTATTTGCTGCTGGGCCGGATGTATGCGCCGGACATGGTCAGGCCGGTGCTGGAGCGGGTGGGGAGGTTCGTGCCTTTTCTGCGGCCCGCTCCCCTGCCTCCAGACTCCCAAGCTCCTTAGTCTTCTTCCCCAGAAAAACCAGGAGACAGCCGAACGCCGGGGCGAGCCGGTCGGCTGTTTTGCCCAGCCTGCTACTCCACCCGAGTATACGTCACAAAGCCTGCGCAGGGATTCTCCGTTCCCGGAATAAGGAAATAGAGGATGAATGTGTCGGGGCCCTGCATCTTGCCGATGCGGATGCCTGAGACGTGGCCGGCCGTGTAAAAGGTCTGGCCGTCCATGTCAAAGACGCCGGAAAAATCGTCTTGGCCCACGTGCGCATCATTCCAGGAAAGGTACCCGGAAAACACGCCCCCTTCCTGGGTTGCAATGGTCAGCGGGGTGTAGACCCCGGGTTCGGGAGTCACATGGCCGTGCAGCTTCGAATGGTACTGGGCTCTGCCCTGCCATTCGCCCACCAGACTGGGGAAGGTGGGGGTATCCTCGGCCAGGCACAGGCAGGGGACAGCCAAGACCACGACAACGAGGAAGGCTCTCAAGACTTTCATGGGGACTCCTCTGGTTAGGGATGGATGAATACTGTCTTGTAGCAAGGCTTGAGGAGCCCGTAAACGGCTATGGCGGATTGTTGAGAAAAGAATGACAGGGAATGTTTTTTTTCAACAGCTGCCGAGCCAGCTTCCCTACGAAAAAAGAAAGCCCAGCCGCGCCCGGACCTCGCCCGTGGCGGTGTTGATCTCCACGTCCACGGCCCAGAAAATGCCGTCCGACTCCTGAATACCCCAAAGCCAGGAGTGGCCTTCAACGGTGTCATACGAATAGGTCTTGTGCACGAGGATGCAGCGCTCGCAGCCTTCCATGGAAAAGGTCACGCTGTCCCGCAGGCCGTAAGCCTCGGCCATGGCCGAGAGCAACGCGTTGTAGGCATCGCGGCCCTGGGCAAGGAGTATGGCTCGGTTGAAGGTGTCGTTGCGGAACCCGAACAGCACCTCGTCAAGCCTGATTCCGGCATAGTTGAGGTCCGGCTTGTCCGGCGCGTACAGGTCCATGTCCCAGAATCCGTTCATCTCGCTGCCCGCTGTCTCGGTGCGCACGTAGACCAGGTGTGGAATCTCGGCCAGGGGCGTGCCGAATTCCAGGCCGCGAAACCCCATGGGAATGGGCGGCAGGTCGTCTTGGGCAAGGACCGGACTCAGACAACAACACAGCAGGACAGCAGCGGACACGGCGAGCAGCGTTTGGCGCATGATAGGCCTCCAGGGCTGGCGCTGGGATAGGGAAATCAAGTCTTGAAAATTGTAGAAAGGCGCGGGGGGAAAGTCAACGCCGCACACAAGGAAGCCCTCGGACGGGGTTTCCGAGGGCTTAGGGAGATCCCCCTGCCCCCACATGGGGGCGGGAGGTGTTCAGGTCGTTATGCGCCGCTGTCGTAAAAAGAATTGGTGAGCACGTGTGCGTCGTAGTAGCTCTTGGCCACGGCATGCGGGTCGAGCTTCAAGTAGGCCACGATGCGGTCCAAGAAGCTCCAGTGTCCGGCTTCCATGCGCGAGGCCATTTCGATCCACAGGGAATACACGTTCTTTTCGCGGCAGAGTCCGGCCTTGATCTCGTCGTCCACGGGCAGGCTTTCCACCAGCTCTTCCATGAACATGTCCATGATCGGTTCGAGCAGGGAGAACAGGCCGAGCAGGAACAGCTTGTCCGGATCGTGGGCCTTGTAGCCGCTGCGTTGGGCCGCGAGCTTGAAGAACGAACTGCGCTGGGACGCCAGCCGGATGAGTTCGGCCTTGGTGGGCGAGGGCGAGAGGTCGTTCAAAATGGCGATCCTGAGCCAAGTCTTGATCTGCTGCCAGCCAAGGAGCACAACCGCGTGGTCAATGGAGGTGATCTCCGTGGGAAAGGAAAAAGCAGCGGAGTTGAGGAACACGAGCAGGCGGTAGGAGATGGAGGCGTCCTTGGAAATGGCGGCTGACAGGGCCTTGAAGTCGGGCTCACCAGTCTCGATGATCTTGAACAGCTCCATTCGGGTGAGTTCCGAGGAGGTGAGTTTACGGTCTTCGAGAATCTCGGCTTTCTTGAAAAAGGTGCCTTGGAACAGGGAAAACCCCATGGCCTTGGCCAGGTTGAACAGCTCGATGTAATCGACGTTTTTGGCCACGAGCACGGGCGACGGATCCCCGGCCATGTTGCACAGCTTGAGGATGTCCTGGGGCCGCTTCTCCAGAATATCGATTTTGAGCAGATCGGCGCGTTCCAGCAGGGGCTCGCTGCCCGGCAGCCCCTCGAAGTCGTCCACCGCGATGCGGTAGCCGTTCTTCTTGAGCTGGTCCAGGGAAGCGATAAACTCGGGGGTGATTGCCGAGGCCTCGCTGACCTCCACGATTGACCCCTTGGGATCCAAGGCGGACGGCGCTTTTTTCATGATGGAGCGTTCGGTGAAATTTCGCATCATTTTGTTGCCGCCGACCTTACCACGTAGATTGGTGGCATAGGCATTGGCTGATCGCTCCAAGGCAAAGAAATGATCGTCGGACACATCCGCGAAGCGGGTGAGGTCCTGCCCCCGATAAATGAGTTCGTGCCCCCAGACCCGTTGTCTGCGATTAAACACGGGTTGTGTGGCGAAAAACTGATGCATGGTCATCCCGGTCTTTGTTGCTTGCGTCATGGAGCTCCCCTCCTTGCCACGGCCCGGCGAGGTATGTCTTGGACGCCGCCCGCACGGCGTCTTGACGGTGCTGTTCGCTCCCGCAATACTTGGCGAACAACGGACTACGCCCGCACTGCTTGCGTCTCCTAAGGGGGTGTTGGGATGCCGATGGCGGATGGGGGTGTGAGGTTCCGCCGAGGTGATGCTGAGCTTTCGGCAGCCCGGCCGTCTCTAGGAGACCCGTGGCTTTCCGTCCCTGCCTCGCAGCAGGTTTGGCTTTTTCTGCTCTTAGGAAAGGGATAATCACTTTCCAAACACAAGTCAAGGGCAGCAGCCCTTGGCAATACAGGTGCTTACAAAAAAATGTGAGCTCCAAAGCCAGCACGCAAGATTGCCGCGGACTATGTCACAACTCAAGAGGCCTGGTCAAGGGCCCGCGACATACGTCCCAGAACCGAGTCGCGGCCCAGTACTTCCAGGGTCTCGAAGATGCCGGGGCTGACCGTGGAGCCGGACACGGCCACGCGCAGGGGCTGGGCAATGGCCTTGAACTTGAGCTCGTTCTCATCCAGGTACTGCTTGGCCGCCTCTTCCAACCCCGCCACGGTAAAGGGCTCCACCCCGGAGAACAGCTCCTTGAGCTTGGCCAGATGGACCGCAGCCTCATCCGTGAGAATTTTTTTCACGGCTTTGGCATCGTATTCCAGGTCCGCGTCGGCAACCAGGAAAAACCGGGCCGACTCGGCCATTTCCACCAGGGATTTGGCCCGGGGCTGGTACAGGGGGACAATGGCGGCCAGCTTGTCCTGGGCCACGCCGGAAAAGCCCAGGGGCTCCAAGTATGCGGGCAGAAGCTTGGCCAAATGGGCGGGGTCGGCTTCCTTGATGTAGTGGGCGCTGAGCCAGGACAGCTTGTCCGGATCAAAGGCCGCAGCCGAACTGCTCAGGTTGTCCGTGGTGAACGAGGCTACCAATTCGTCGCGGGAAAAGATCTCCTGGTCGCCCAGGGACCAGCCCAAACGAACGAGGTAGTTGAACAGGGCCTCGGGCAGCAGGCCGTCGTCGCGGTATTCCGTCACTGACCGCGCGCCGTGGCGCTTCGAAAGCTTCTTCTTGTCCGGGCCGTGGATCAAGGGCACGTGGCCGAACTCGGGCGGAGTCAGGCCCAGGGCTTCATATATAAGGATTTGCCGGGGGGTGTTGGACAGGTGGTCTTCTCCCCGGACAATACGGGTCACGCCCATGTCCGAATCATCCACGACAACGGCCAGGTTGTAGGTGGCCGAGCCGTCGGGCCGCCTGATGACCATGTCGTCCAGCTCGGCGTGTTCCACGGCCACCATGCCCTTGACCATGTCCTTGAACACGGTCTTGCCGGTTTCCGGCCCCTTGAAGCGCACCACATGATTCTCGCCCGGTCCCAAACCCTTTTCCCGGCACGAGCCGTCGTACTTGGGTTTCTTGCCCTCGGCCCGGGCCTTTTCGCGCATGGCGTCCACCTCTTCGGGCGTGCACGAGCACCAGTAGGCATGGCCGGTTTCCAAAAGTTTCTCCACGCACTGGTTGTACAGCTCGCTGCGCTCGCTCTGATAGATGGGCTCGCCGTCCCAGGAAATGCCGAGCCAGCTCAGGGAGTCGAGGATGGCGTCGGTCATCTCTTGGCTGGAGCGGGCCCGGTCCGTGTCCTCGATGCGCAGGAAAAACTTCCCGCCCGCGTTCTTGGCCAAGAGCCAGTTGAATATGGCGGTGCGCGCGCCGCCGATGTGCAAGTGCCCGGTGGGGCTGGGAGCAAAACGAGTGACGATCTGGGACATGGTGTTCACCTGGTCTGGGTTGACGTTCGGAGACCGCCTGATAATACCTCCATGAACGGACGTCAAAGGGTAAGTCAGTGATAGGGACCGCGGCCTGGCGGCATCGCCCTGTACCAGAAGCAGGAGGGAACATGGACAGCATCCAGCTCACCTTCATGGAGCACAGCGACATCCCGGCCTGCGCCCGGGTCCTCAGCGAGGCCATGCTCAGCAACCCCCTTCACGAAGCCGTGTTCCTGGGCACGGGCGAAAGGGAACGCCGGCTTATCGAGGGTATGTTCTTGGACTTGTTCTCCGCCCTGCCCGCCATCGTGTATGTTGCCAAAGAAAAAAGCCGTATTGTCGGGGTGATGCGGATGAAGTCCTGCCAAGGCCGCCCCATTCCTGATGTCGCCCAAAACCCTGAGGATGAAACCGATCCAGCGTGGCGCAAGTCCGTGTGGCATGCGGAGTGGGCGCGCCGCGATCCGTCGGAGCAGCATTGGCATCTCGGCCCCATCGGCGTGCTGCCGCCGCATCAGGGAACCGGCGTGGGGTCTCTGTTCATGCAGCGCTTCTGCGCGGAAGTGGATGCGTGCGGGGCCACGGCCTACCTGGAAACAGATCTCACAAAAAACGTCCGCTTCTACGAAAAATTCGGATTCCGTCTCATTGAGGAATCCGACATCTTTGGCGTGACCAACCGGTACATGACAAGGCCAGTACAGGGTTAGCTCAAGCGCTCCACCGTCGCTGGCAATGGGGCCTACCCTGCCCCCCTCACCTGGAACGGCGGCTAGTTCAGTTCTGCCTGAACCAACCGCCGTTCCAGATGGGGTCAAGGGGGTCACCCCCTTGCGGGGTGTGGGGCAGGGCCCCACGACGTTCATCCGTTGACGTTGCCTTTTCAGGCGCAAGCCCGCCACCTTTTGCCGTGTTTCCTTTGACGTTCCCCTACACAGCCTCGACAGCTTTCACTCCAGGCACTTCCTTGACCACGACCCGTTCGATGCCGTTTTTCAGAGTCATCTGGGACATGGGGCAGCCCTTGCATGCGCCGGTGAGCCGGACCTTGACGATGCCGTTGTCCGTGACCTCGACCAGTTCCACG
>QZKZ01000205.1 GCA_004796465.1 Desulfovibrio sp. | reverse complement strand
TCGAGACCCTGGCCGTGTCCTACGGCGGCTTCACCCTGGGCGACATGATCATGGGCGAGCAGTTTCTCTCGCAGCAGGAAACAACAACCGCGATCCGCTCCATCGGGCTCAAGGACAGGATCGCGGCGGTCGCGCCCAAACTGGTCACGTCCACGGTCATTGGCGGCCACAGGGTGGGCGTTGTGGGCGTTGATTGGAACGAGGAACTGGGCATCAAGAACTACTGGGCGGTGGACGGGGCCTATCCCCAAACCGAGCGCGACCTGCTTGTGGGCGCCGTGGCTGCCGAGCGCTTGGGCCTTGCACCTGGCGATCCGGTCTGGCTCGGCGATGACGAGTATGTGGTGGCCGGGGTGCTGCGCTCCACGGGCGGAGACGATGACAAGGTGCTGTTCGCTGATTTGGCCGCCCTGCAACAAACCCTGGGCGCACCGGACCGCATCCATTTCGTGGAGGTGGCGGCGCTGTGTTCGGGATGCCCGATCCAGGACATTGTGGCCCAGATCCAGGACAAGTTGCCGGGAATGCGCATCACCGCGCTGCAGAGCGTGGTCATGCAACGCATGCATTCCGTGGAGTTCGTCAAGCAGCTGGCCCTGATCGTGAGCCTGGTGATCCTCTTAACGGCCTCGGCCATGGTGGGCGTGTCCATGCTCTCGGCGGTGAACGAACGCAAGCGCGAGATCGGCATCCTGCGCTCCCTGGGCTATTCCCGGCCCCGCGTGTTCGCGGTGTTTTGCGTGGAAGCCTTTGTCATCGGCGTGTTGGCCGGAGCAGTGGGCTACGTGGCGGGCTACGCCGTCTCGTTCCGCATCCTGGAGGCCCTGGACGTGGCGGCGGAAGCCGGCATGGCCTTTCGCTGGCTCCATTACGTGCTGGTCTGTTCCGCCATAGCCGCCTTGGCAGTGGCCGCGGCCCTGATCCCGGCGTGGAAAGCCTCCAGGGTCAAGCCGTCCCAAGCCCTGATCAGTCTCTAGGAGAAAACATGCTCATCGCAAATACTCTACACAAGACCTTTCACGGCGAGGGAACACCTACCCTGGCCCTGAATAATGTGTCGTTGACCGTGGACCAAGGAGAATTCGTCTCCATTGTGGGCCGGTCCGGTTCCGGCAAGACCACCTTGCTGCATGTGCTGTCCACGCTGCTGGCCCCGGACACCGGGGAATTGACCTACCATGGCCGGGATATTGGCCAGGGCGGTGAAAAGGAGCTGAACCAACTGAGGCACCAGGACTTTGCCGTGATCTTCCAGTTCCACTACCTGCTGCCCTACCTCACGGCCCTGGAAAATACGCTGTTGCCGTTCATGAACACCCTGCGGCCCGTGTCATCCCAGCGCGTGGCCCGGGCTAAGGAGTGCCTGGCCCGCGTGGGTTTGGCCGACAAGACCAATCGCTTGCCTTCCATGCTTTCCGGCGGCGAGCAGCAGCGGGTGGCCATTGCCCGGGCCCTGGTCAAGGAAGCGCGCTATTTGTTCGCGGACGAGCCCACAGGCAGCCTGGACAAGGCCACGGGCCAGGACATCCTGACTCTGCTGCGGGAACTCAACGCCGAAGGACTCAGCGTGGTCATGGTCACCCATGAGCAGCAGTACGCGGCACAGGCCGACCGGGTTCTGACCATGGAGGACGGGGTCATCACAAACGGCCACACTGTACCTCTGCATGGACTCTCCGGCACCGCCAAGGAGGAGGAAGCGCAGGCCATGGTGGCTGGGGGGTAAGCCATTACCCCTGAGATTGCGGTCCAAGCAGGGGTTCAAGCGCCTGGGACAAGGGTTCCAGTTGCTCGCGCGGGCCGTACACGGCCAAGCTCTCGTGGCTGGGCCCGTGGAACACAAAGGGGCCGCTGAGCCCTTCAATCCCCACGAATTCGTGCGCATAGCCCGGAGGTGTGAGTTTCCACCACTTCCGGGCTTTTTTCATGCGGATGCCCAGTTCCTCCAGGCTGAACCCGGCCAGGGGAAAGAGTAGGGTTTCCTCGGCTTCGGTGTGGGCCAGGGCCGCGGTGACGTGTTCAGGCTCGGTGAGCACGTGCAGGTCGTGCCCGGCCACGCGAAGGGCAGGCGGTAATGGGGGCGGCGCAAAGGGGTTGTGGAAATACGCGGCCAGGGGCTGTCCCGGCAGACCGAGCAGGATGCGGGCGATTTCCTTGAGCTTCTTTTCTTCCTGTGCCGGGAAGGGATAGAGGAGCCGGGCCGTGGTTAGGGGCAGGCCGAGGTGTTTGGCGTCGGGCGCGGGAGTGTCCATGGCTTTTGGGGAGTGTTCCATGGGGCCGGAAAAAAGCCAATTCGTGAGTTACGCCGGAATACTAAATGAAAACACACTGCCCTGGCCGGGCCGGGACTTGACCCACATGCTGCCGCCGTGGTGCTCCACGATCTCCTTGGAGATGGGCAGGCCCAACCCAGTTCCGCGCGGCTTGTCCGTGAGCGTGTCCCCGATCTGGGTAAACTTGTCGAAAATATGCTCCAACTCGTGGGGCTCCATGCCCACGCCTGTATCCTCCACGCTCAGCACCACCGTACCATCCTTGACCTCGGCCCGGCAGACCACCCGGCCCTGCTCCGTGAACTTGGCCGCGTTGGCCAACAGGTTGATGAGCACCTGCATGAGCCGGTCCAGGTCCCCGCGCACCCGGGGCAGGTCCTGGGAAACGCGCTCCTCCACGGTGAGGCCCTTGCGCTTGAACAGGATGCGCGTGGCCTCCAGGGAGCGAAACACCACGTCGGTCACGTCGACCTGTTCCATGCGCCACTCAAAATGCCCGGCCTCGAGCTTGGCCAGGTCCAGCACGTTGTTGATCAGTTCGGTGAGCCGCTCGCCCTCGCTGATGATCACCGCGATGTTGCTTTCCACCTGGCCGAGGTGGCGCTGCTGCTTGTCCGTGGCCAGGTTCAACGCGGGAATCAGGGTTTCTTCCAAGCGCTTCTTGATCACCTTGGCGAATCCCACCACCGAGGTCAGCGGCGTACGCAACTCATGGGAGACCATGGACAGGAACTCGGACTTGAGCTTGTTGGCGGCCTCGGCCGCTTCCTTGGCCTCGCGCAGGGCCTCGCGGGACTGCTTGCGCAGGGTCACGTCGCGCACAATACCCAGGGCGCACCACTGGTCCTTGATACGCAACGCCGAGACCGAAAGCTCCACGTCAAAGATCTCGCCGCCCTTGCGCCGCGCCTTGAGCTCCACGGTCCGGCCCACGACCTGGCCCTCGCCCGTGGCTTGGAACGATCCATACCCCTCGCGGTGGAGCCGCCAATCCTCGGGGTCCGTGAATATGGCCTCCAGGCCAAGTCCTTCCATATCCTCGGTTCTGTAGCCGGAGATGGTCTCGGCAGCCTGGTTCCAAAACGATACCTGGCCCGCGTTGTCGAGCATGATGAGCCCGTCGTGGGCATGGGCGCTGATCTTGCGGGAGGTTTCCTCGCTCTGCCGCAGCTTGGCTGTTCGCTCCTCCAC
>QZKZ01000042.1 GCA_004796465.1 Desulfovibrio sp. | reverse complement strand
GTATATGATCCAAAAGGCGGGCTCCGGTCACATCGGCTCCAGCTTTTCCTGCTTGGACGTGACGGCCTGGCTGCACCTGCGCGAGATGCGGCGCGATCCCACTTCGAGCACCTTTCAGGACGTGTACTTCTCTTCAAAGGGCCACGATGCGCCCGCCATGTACGCAATTCTGCTCGGCCTTGGACTGCTCGACTTCGAGCTGATCCACACCCTGCGCCGCATTGACGGCCTGCCCGGCCACCCCGATGTGGGAACGCCTGGAATCCCCACCAACACCGGCGCTTTGGGAATGGGCATCGGCAAGGCCAAGGGCATGGTCCTGGCGGACCGGCTTCAGGGCCGCGACCGCCGCATTCTGGTCATGCTCGGTGACGGGGAGCTGCAGGAAGGGCAGATTTGGGAGTCCCTGGCTTTTGCCGCCAACCGCGAGATGCGGGAAATCACGGCCATTGTGGACGCCAACAAGATCCAGTCCGATATCTGGACCCACCTCACCAGTGATATGGGCGATGTGGAAGAAAAATTCCGCGCCTTTGGCTGGCGCGCCTCGCGAATCAACGGCCACGACACCCGCGCTTTGGCCCAGGAGCTTGCGGCTTGCCGCGACGAGCCCTCGCGCCCCCAGGTGATCATTGCCGACACCACCAAGGGGCAAGGCGTGTCCCTGTTCCAACACCAGGCGGGCCCTGATGAAGCCGCGCTCTATCTCTTTCACAGCGGTGCGCTCGGCCCGGAAGTGTACGCTTCAGCCACCAAGGAGCTTCTTGAACGCGTTGAAGTCATGTATGGCGAAGCGGGATTGACTCCACCAGAGCCAGTGTCCGCTGCTCCGGACCCGGCTCCCATACCCATGCCCGGAACGCCCCAGAGCTTGATTGGGGCCTACTCGGCTGCCTTGGTCGAGCAGGGCCGCGCAAATCCTGATCTTGTAGTACTTGACGCGGACCTGAAAAAGGATTGCGGACTCATTCCCTTTGAAGAGGAGTTCCCGGAGCGGTTCATTGAATGCGGCATCGCCGAACAGGACATGGTTTCCATGGCCGGAGGCCTTGCCCTTTCCGGCAAGACTCCGCTGGTCCACTCCTTCGCCTGCTTTCTCACCACCCGCGCCAACGAGCAGATTTTCAACAACGCCAGCGAACTGAGCAAGATCATCTATGTGGGTTCCTTGGCCGGACTGCTGCCTGCCGGGCCGGGCCATTCCCACCAAGGCGTGCGCGACATCGCGGCCATGGCCCCCATGCCCGGGATGACCGTGGCGGTTCCCGGTTGCGAGGCCGAGGTCGGGCCGCTCCTCGACGCTCTGCTGCACCAAGTGGACGGCCCCGGCTACCTCCGGCTGTTCACGCCGCCATGGCCCGTGCCCTTTTCGCTTCCAACCGGCTTTCAGACCATTCCGGGCCAAGGGACCATCATTCACCCGGGCACAGATGTTGCGCTCATTGCCTACGGTCCGGTCATGCTCAGCCAGGCATTCCTTGCCGCCCAGGAGCTGGACAAGCAAGGTGTGAGCACCTCGGTCATCAACCTGCCCTGGCTGAACCGGATCGACGCGGACTGGCTGAAGCAAGCCCTAGGCAAGGCAAAACTGGTGGTCACCCTGGACGACCACAGTCTTACCGGGGGCTTGCGCGACCTGCTGGCACCGGCCTTGCATCTCAACCATTCACACACTGAACAAAGAGCCCCCGTCATGGCCATGGGACTGGATTCCCTTCCCCAATGCGGACGCCATGAGGAAGTGTTGGCTCGACATAAACTTGACGCAGGGGCCATCGCCCAAAGAGTGAAACAATGGATACAGGCGTCTACCTAACCTTGTGGGAGCCCCGGTCCCATGACCGGTCCCATGACCGCCAAGAGGTGCTGGCCATCATCCCGGCAAGGGGCGGCTCCAAGGGCATCCATCGCAAGAACCTGCAGCCCTTGGGAGGCGTGCCGCTTCTCGCGTGGTCCATTGATGCGGCCCTGCGCGCCCGCAACGTGACCCGGGTCATCGTGTCCACCGAGGACCCGGATATTGCCGACACCGCCAGGGACTACGGAGCTGAAGTGCCCTTTTTACGTCCCGCGAAAATTGCCGGGGACAGGGCATTGGTGCACGAGGCCGTGAACC
>QZKZ01000221.1 GCA_004796465.1 Desulfovibrio sp. | reverse complement strand
CTCCCACAGTTTTCCTTGGTTCACCCTTCACAGCCGACGCCGCACGATTTGCGCCGGCGGCAAGCCCAGCCCATGCCAGATAGGCTCGGCCCGGCCAAACCCGCAACGTCCACGGCAAGGATCACGAAACCGACCACGGCAACCACCACGACACCGACCACGGCAACCTCCACGACAACGTCCACGGCAAGGCCCACGGCAAGAAACGAACGTGAGAGCGGCAATCATACCGCCCCAATAGTTAGGGTCCCAGATCAATCCAAGAGGACAAGGGGGGGAAGAGTGGAAGCTTGTCGGACTAAGCGGAAGCCGGTCAGACTAAAAGGAAACAAAGGGATCGTCTGACGGAATAACCCGCGAGTCCGGGTAGAACGCGGCCCAGGCGAACCACATGCTGTCGAATGCGTCAATGGGCGCGAGGCGGTCGGTCTCGGCCACGCCATCTATGGCCATGCCCTGGCCGTTCCAGGTGGAGCGGGTTTCCTCATCGGTGATGGCGTTTTCCAGGAAGCGGAAGGTGAGCACGCGGTTGCGCCAGCGGCGGTCAAAGACGCGTACCGTGTCCAGGTCCGGATCGTAGAACGCGGCCATGGGAATGATGCCGGTGTCAAAGTTGACCACGCCCAGCTCCTTGATCTTTGATTTGAGCACGGCCACAGGGGTCTGGTCGGCCAGGAGGCAGAGCATGCGTTCCTTGGGCGGGAGCCGGTCGTCCCAGGTGGTCACGGGATAGACCACCATATTGTTGTGGTAGTAGGACGAGGGCACGGAATAGGAGCCGTATGGGTCGCGGCCGTAAGTGCGGTGATAGCCCGTGTCGCTGGAGAGCACGCGGGCGTCGGGGTACATGTCGCGGGCGCGGCCCCAGGTGCCCCAGGTCAGGGGGAATCTTTCGAGAGTTTCGCCCAGGAGCGGGCCGTCCACTGCCTGGCCCAGGACTTGGGGCCAAAGGCTGTTTGTGGAGCGGTCGTAGAGCACGGTGCCGTTGTTGAGCAGCCTGCCGGTCACGCCAAAGGAGGTGGTGAACAGGCCAACCTCGCCCTTGTAGCCCACCACCGAGCCGGTGAGCGGGCTGTAAGTGATGGACACGGGCTCGCCGCCCATGGTTTCGTTGACCACCTCGTGCCAGACCATCACGGGCTGGGGAAAGATGTACACGGGGTCGGAGTGCTCAAGAATGAAGACCGGGTCCTCGGGGTCCAGGGCCAGGGACGCGTCTTCCACGGAGATGTACACGGGCCGGTCGATTGCCGGGATTTCACCGCGATTGATGCCCGTGTCGATGATGCTGTCCTCGTAGACCGAGAGCAGGCGGTTCTCAATGTCCTGGCGCTCAGCCGCGTCTTGCGCCGAGTCAGTGCCGGAGTCCAGGGCCGGGCCAATAGCCGGGCCTTGGGCCTGGGCTGGGAAAGGGACAGCAAGACTCAGGACCAGGGCCGCAACTAGGCAAAAAATGTCTGTGTGGCGCATGGTTCTCTGTGTAGCAAAAACAGTGCAAGAGTCCAGGGGGCTGCTTGGAGGGGTAAGGGGAAGAATGGTTGATTTCGGGACGCGAAGGTTCTAGGTGTGGGCTGCCCGGACATATTCGGAGCGGAGGAGACCATGAGAGAAGCAAAACAGATATTGGTGTGCGGCGGCGCGGGCTACATTGGCTCGCACATGGCCAAGATGCTGGCCGAGGCGGGCTACGGGGTGACCGTGCTGGACAACCTGAGCACGGGCAACCGGGAAGCGCTCAAATGGGGCGAGTTCGTGCGGGCCGACCTGCGCGATCCAGAGGCTCTGGACAATTTGTTCAGCCACAAGAGCTTTTACGCGGTCATGCATTTCGCGGCCCTGATCCAGGTCGGGGAATCCGTGGCCAAGCCTGCCGAGTACTACGACAACAACGTGATCGGCGCATATCGCTTACTGGAGGCCATGCGCGCGCATGATGTGGACAGGTTCGTGTTTTCGTCCACGGCTGCGGTCTACGGCGAGCCCCAGCAGGAGCAGATCACCGAGGACCACCCGCTCCAGCCGCTCAACCCCTATGGCCGGACCAAGCTGCACATGGAGCGCATGCTTGAGGACTACGCCACAGCCTATCAGATGCGCTCGGTCAGGTTCCGGTACTTCAACGCGGCAGGCGCTGACCCGTCCGGCGAGATCGGCGAGTCCCACGACCCGGAGTCACACCTCATTCCCAACGTGCTCATGGCTGTGCTGGGCGAGGCACCGCAGCTCTCCATCTTTGGCCACGATTACCCGACCCGCGACGGCACGGCCGTGCGCGACTACATTCACGTCCATGACCTGGCTGCAGCGCACCTGGCCGCCATCGACTACATGGACGCCAACACGGGCAGCACGGCCTTTAACCTGGGCAACGGCACGGGCTTCACGGTCAAGGAGATCATTGAGGCGGCCGAGAAGGTCACGGGCCGGCAGGTGCCGCACACCCTGGGCGAGCGCAGGGCAGGCGACGCGGCAATCCTGGTGGCGGACAGCGCCAAGGCGCAAGAGGCGCTGAAGTGGACGCCGGAATATATCGAGGTTGGCGGGATTATCGAAACGGCATGGCAGTGGCACCGGGACAGGAAGTATTGACGTCAAAGCATGACCTGCCCCCCATCAGTTGGCTAATGTGCGAAGATTACCATAGGGGCTGGTATTTACACCGGTGGGAGATCATTTGCGTGGTCATGAAAACCTGAGTAGGTAGTGAAAACCCACCAACAATCTTACCTGGAGTGTGTTTCTCGTGAAGAGCATCAGCGAACAAGAAGTACTTGCTGCTCAGAAAGCCTGGGGCGAGGCCATTGTCGCCATTGGCGCGGTGAAGGAGAGCAAGGAAAAATACATGGCTTTAGCGGAACAGGCACTCGACGACCTCTACGGATACGACCTGGGTGGCGTGGCTTTCAAACCCACCAAGGCTGCGGAAAAGCAGTTCCGGCCTAGCAAGGAAGAGGCGCTTTCCTATTTTGTGGGGGGTTGTGTGGCCGAGGATACAGGGTTCGCCTTGAATCCTTGGACATGTGTCCGATTTGGCGAGCAAAGCATTTTCATCCGCCAGGGATTCGCTATTGCCCAAGGCAACTACTACTTTACTGACGCCAAAAGTGGCAAAGAAGTCAAAGTGGAATTCAGTTTCTGTTATATCAAGAACGAAAAGGGTGCGCTGCAGATCGTCATGCACCACTCTTCGCTGCCCTATGGAGCGGCCTAAAACGAGAAGTTGCCCATTTATCGGGCGGCAGCGCCTTATAATGGGGCGACAGGCCACTTGCGCCAGGGGCGCAGCTCCCCCGAGGGAGAGCTGGCATGGGGAAAGAGGAATATCCCCAAATGGAGCAAGGACTAACTTAGGCCCTGGCGTATTCACCGGGGCAGGTCAATCAGGGCGCTCGCTTAAAAATTCCAATGACCGTCGCACCCATGCCGCAGTAGGGGCCGGGGTCTTGGTCAATGCGCAGGACGAGGTGTTCGTTCGCGGTTTCCACTTGTATGGAGAGCGTCACGTTGCTGTCCAGGACCACCTCCAGTTGACCTGTGTCTTGATGGAGCAGGGCCAAGCCTTCGCCCAGGCAGATGCCCGTGGCGCGGGCCATGTCCGTGGCGAAGTTGACCACGTAGTCGTTGTTGAAGCCGGGCGGCAGGGGCGCGATGAGCAGATACGCGCCTGTTTCCTGGCAGACCCATTCACCTGACAGGTCTTGGCTCAAGGCGGGTGAGGCAGCGGCAAGCAGCAGAGCAGCAAGCAACAGCGCAGCGGAAAAGCGCAAAGTGATCATGGCGGCACCTCCTCAGGTAGCCGCCAGTATAGTGCACTTGTGGGGGAGTGGGCAATGAGTAAGGAATTTCCCGCTACTCCAGATGGGGTCAAGGGCATGATGCCCTTGCGGGGTGCGGGGCTTAGATGTTCTTAGGCTTGTAAAGCCTTAGAACACCTTATGCAGCT
>QZKZ01000352.1 GCA_004796465.1 Desulfovibrio sp. | reverse complement strand
GAGATCGTGGAATTCCCGCGTTCTGGCCAGTTCATGGCAATCCTGGGGCGTGCCTTGGGTGGCGAGGCGCACGGCGTATTTGACCACGTTGTTGGTGCTGTAGTCCCTGACTTGAGTGTTCATGGCGTGTCCTGCGTTTTGGGCATGGGGTGGAAAGGGGCAACATCTGCCGGAAATTGTGCTTGTGGCGGGGTTTTGCAAGATGCTTGCCTGGTAAAGGCAAGTGAGAAGTTGGAACGAAAGGAAGGCAGCTAATTCCCCGAAAAATGCAACCCCAACACCGCCCCCCAAATCACCGCCACAACCAAAATAGCAGCCACCACCAACGTTGACCCCAAATCCTTGGCCCGCTTGGCCAGGTCGTGGAATTCCAGGGTTACCAGATCAACCACCCTCTCCAGGGCTGTGTTGATGATCTCGGCCACGGGCACCAGGAACAGGGAAAGGGCCAAAATGACCCGCCTGGGCCAAGGCAGGGGCAGGAGCAGGGCCAGCACAAACAAGATGCTGATGCAGATCAGCTCGACCCGGAACACGGCCTCGTGCTGCCAGGCGTCCTTGAAGCCCCACCAGGCCTGGCGGAAGTTGCGGAACACGTTGAGTCTGGGCTTTTCGCGCATGGTCGCCCCCAATGAAAGTGAACGGGATGTGCAGGGTTAAGGGTCTGAAGACCAGGCCTGCAACTCCACGATATTGCCCTCGGGATCAGCCAGATACTGGAACACCAGGGTCCTGCCGTCCGGATACTGCTTGGTTATCAGCTCGCCCAGGGCAGCGCCGCCGTGCGCAAGAAACGCGGCGGCCACCTCGGCCACGTTGTCCACGCTGAAAGCCAGATGCGTGATGCCCGGCGTGTTCGGACCGATGTCCGGCCGCTCAGGCATGCGGCTGTAGGAAAAAATCTCCAGGGTCGGACCGCTCTCCCCGCACCCGGGCAAGCGTAGATGTTGGCCGCGAATATGGGCGTTCTTGAGCCCGGTGCCCGCATCGAGCCAGTCGCCGGACAGATCGCGCTCCTCGCCCACGGGATCGCAGCCCAGCACGTCCTGATAGAACCGGGCCAAGCGCTGCCAGTCCTTGGCCACAATGTTGGTGTGCACGTAACGCATGGTGGTCTCCACGTTTCCAGGCAGGTACCAGGAATCCGCCATGGGGAAAAGGGGCGGGTTGTCTTGACAGTCGAGTATGATGAATTTACGCTGAATTTATCGAGTAACTTTTCGAACTCATTCATCCCAAATCCCCAAACCGGACATGCCCATGGATTCCCTTTCCGTGTACAAAGCCCTGCGCCGCAAGATCATCCACCTGGAACTCGCGCCCGAGAGCGTGCTCAACCTGAGCGACCTGGCCCACGAATTCAAGGTCAGCCGCACTCCAATCAAGGAAGCGCTGCTCACGCTGCAGGCCGAGGAATGGATCCTGCGCCAGGGCTCCCACTTCATGGTCACGCCCCTCAGCCTGGAGCGGGTCCGGGAGATCACGGAAATCCGCATGCAGCTCGAACCCCAGGCCAATGTCTGGGCCATGCAGCGCATCACGCCGGAAGAAATGGCCGAACTCAAGGCGCTTGAAGCGGGCATCCGGAATTTTGACGCGTCCACGCCCAACACGGAGATCGTGGAATACGACTTCTCCATCCACCACCACATCTTTGTGTGCGCCAAGAACGCCCAACTGGCCCGGCTCCTGGAGCGGTTGCTGCGCCATTACCTGCGCTTTTGGCTGGCCATCCCCCGCAGCATTGAGCGCGACGACTTTTTCGCCGAGCACCGCGTTCTGGTCCAGGCCCTGGAAACCAAGGACGAGGCAGCGGTCCGCGAAAGCACCACCCGCCACATCCGCAACTCAGTGGCCGAGATCATGGGCACCCGCTGATTATTTCTCGCTTTTGGGGTGATCCCCAACACCAAGCCGCCTACGGGCGGCTTTTTTGTGTGGTTTGCTTGACGGGGAGCAATGAGGAGTTTAGGATGAATTCATCTTGAATTTAATTTGAATATTTGCAGGGGTGATCCCTAGCGACCAAGGAGAGAGCCATGAGCGAGCTCATATATCTGGACAACGGCGCCACATCCTTTCCCAAGCCCGATGAAGTCTATGATTTCATGGACAGCTTTTACCGCAGCCACGGGGTCAGCCCGGGGCGCTCCGGCTACGACCTGTCCATCGAGACCGGCAACATCGTGGAAGAGGCCAGGCTGGCCCTGACGCGGTTTTTCAACGGCACGGACCCCAACCGGCTGGTGTTCTCCTACAACTCCACTGACGCGCTCAACTTGGCGATCCTGGGCATGGTCGAACCCGGCGATCACGTGATCACCACTACCCTGGAGCACAATGCCGTGCTCAGGCCCCTGTATCATCTCTCGAAATACCAGGGTGTGGAAGTGGACTACGTGCCGGTCAATGCCAAGGGGTTCGTGGACCCCGAAG
>QZKZ01000025.1 GCA_004796465.1 Desulfovibrio sp. | reverse complement strand
GTCGCGGGTCTTGTTTTACTGGTCCATGACCATAATCTGGGCCATGGTCTTGCCGTTTTCCACCCCAAGATTGACATACACCTCCCTGCCGCTGCCGTGGCCCGTGATCACGGCCATGTCCGGCCTGGCCATGTTCATGGTCAGGGTCACGCCCGCGTCCAACAAGGCTTGTTTATAATAGTCGTAGGCTTGCGTCAGGGATTCGGACAGGCCGACCACTGCCTGGATAACGCCTTGATGGGTGCTGGAACTGACGAGTTCCGCATTGTCGGGCAAGGGCAGCAGCGCGGCCAACTCGGGATGGTAGACTTGGCTCGTGCCCTGCGAGGTGTCCAAGGAGTCGATGACGATCACTCCACTGCCCGAGCCTTGACCCTGCCCGGAAGGACCGCCGTCCTCAATGACGATGGAGCCCTCGGGGCCGGAGTCCACGGAAAATCCCTGCACGTCTTCCTGGCTGAGCGATCCGTCCTGGATCACGATGGAGCCGTCCTGTGGCTCGCCGCCCGCGCCGTGATCTTGAGAAAGCGCGCCGTCCTCGATGATGATCGTTCCGGATTCAGGACCGGACTGCTGGTATTGGGATTCGTTCAGGGGTTCGTCCTGGACCGTGACTTCCCCTTGCTCCTCGGCTTCACTCTCGCCTTCAGGCGTCAGGGCCAATTGGACCAGGGTTTCGGTGTCTTCAAAGCCGATGTCCACGAAGATTTCCCGGCCTTCGAGTTTGGCCACGATCACGGCCATGTCCCCTTCCCTGAGGTCCATGGTGATGGTCCAGCCGCTGTCCAGCAGGGCCTGGCGGTAATACTCCGTGACTTCATCCAAGCCCAGGGGGACGGAAAGAAAGGCATGGACCAGGTCGTCCCTTTCCAGGGAATCGATGATTTCCGCTTCAGGTGGCAGGGAGGCGGCATGGGCCAGTTCGGCGGGATAGCTCGGGTCCTGGGTGAGGTCTTGGCCCGCCTCCATGATCAGGGCCTGGACCATGCACAGTTCGCCGTCAAAGCTGACGTCAATGTACAGGCCCATATTGTCGGCTTCGCGCTCGCCCAGCAGGTTCGCCACGTCCCCTTGCTGGGTGATGAGGCTAATGGCCCAACCGTGCTCCTCCATGTCGCGGCGGTAATACTCCACCACGTCGGCCAGGGAGGCCTCCACGGTGAGCATGGCCTCGGCCATGCCGGGCATGTGCATCACGTCCGAGACCAGGGCTTGGGGATATACGGACATGGCAGAGGCCAAGGGTTCGGGCAGCAGCTGCTCGGCCTGCCCGGCAACAGGTACAGCCAAGCCAAAAGCCAATAAGATGAGCAGCAAGGCCACGCAGCCTTTTCGCTGGATGAGGCGTGCTGGGAAGAAACCAATACTCATGAGTGTTGAGCCCACATTGAAAAGTCGTGTTGCTGAATCAGGGTTGCGGAATACAATGACATTGACCGAATCTACAGTACACAAATCTAGTCTATATTAAACAAAGTCTAGACTTTTTGCAAGCCCTGTTGCCAAGGGAAAACACCTTCAGTGTGTTCTGCAATACTTAGAATTCTCGGTTGAGTCTTTGCAATAGATCAGCAAGAAGCGTGCGTTCCTGTGACGTAAGTTGGGCCGTGATGTCGGTGGTGAGTTGTTCGTGCAGGGCGTGGTGTTCTTGGGAAAGTTCCCGGCCCTGCTCGGTGAGCACCACCAGGATAGAGCGCCGGTCTTCGGGGTGAGGGGTGCGCCGGACCATGTCCATGCGTTCGAGGCGATCCACTTGTACCGTCAAGGTGCCGGTGGTGACCCCCATTTTTTCGGCCAAGGCCTTCATGCGCAAGGGCTCGTTCGCGCCCAGGATCTCCAGGGTGTGCATTTGGGGCAGGGTCATGCCCTTGTCACGCACAACGCTGTGTTCCCAGGACGACAGCTTTTCGTAGAATTCCACGATCAGGTGCGACAACCGCGCGTCGTTTTCCACATCACACTCCTAACCCAAGTCCATGTACAGGGACCATGCCCCAAAGACAAGGGTCACAACACCTGCTGTCCGCATGACCGCCGATTCGATCCAGGGCTGTTGCAAGCGCCGGATCATGGTGGTCACCCGAAAGATGAGGAAAATCACCATGGCCAGGGCCACGGCCGTGCCCAGAGCATAGGCCGTGAAT
>QZKZ01000160.1 GCA_004796465.1 Desulfovibrio sp. | reverse complement strand
CGGCGCAGGACAGGGCAATGCAGGCGTCCGTGGCAAAGACCACGCTTTCTCCATCAGGTGACCAACTTGCATCGGTCTCCTCGGCGTCGGAATCGAAAAAGGGGGATGGTTCCCCTCCTGAAAACGGCACTGTCCACAGTCCCCAGGACCCGCCCCGGTCCGATTGGAACAGAACCATGTCCGTCACGGGCGAGGGATTGGGCTGGCTGTCATTGAATTCGCCCGAAGTCAGGCACTGTTCTTTGTTGCTGTCCAGGGCAATGCTGCAGACTCGGCTGCCGCCTTGGTTTTCCACGAGTTCAAAAGTGAGGTGTTGCCCGTTGTGGCCAAAGGCGGGTTCGTAGGCCCGGGCGTTTTGGTGGCGGGTGATCTGGGTCCGCTCTTCGCTCGCCAGTTCCAGGACCCAGATTTCGTCGTTGCCTGATGCGTCCGAGGAATAGGCAATACGCGTACCGTCGGGTGAAAAGCACTGTCCAGGCAGGTTTACGTGGTCATGGTCGTTGCCGTTGGCCAGGACCCGTTCCCGGCCGTTTTCCAGATCCAGGAGCACGAGGGCGGACGGGCCTTGGTTGTAGCCGTTCATAAAGCGCGTGAAGGCCAGGTAACGCTGATCAGGCGACAGGCAGGGGTTTTGTTCCGAGGCGACGCCTTGGGTGATGCGGATGGCGTTGTCCGGGCGGGTGTCGGGTAGGGATTGGGCAAGGGAAAGGCAAGGAAAGAAGAGCAGGGCAAAAGGGAGGCAATACAGGAGTGTGAGATGTTTCATGGGGATGCCGCTGGGGTGGAGATACGATTTATTCATTTTAGCATAAGCAGTTGGGAGGGGAAAGGGCAGGGGCAGGGTGTCAGTGTGGCGGGAATGAGGAAGAGCCAATGAGTACTGAAAAAGATGTGGGTGAAGGCTGACATTCAGCATCCGTGGAGAACGAATAGCGCTACTCGGCCAGTGGATAATCCTGTACAGCAGCTCTGCAGTCGATTCATGGTGAGTTGTCACGGAGTCCGGTCATGGCGTCTTCTGGGAGTTACGGAGAGTTGGGCTGAGTGCGTCAGTATGTGGGGAATATAGCAGACGATTGGGGGGGAGGGGAAGGGGGGAAAGATTGGATATTGACTTGACCCTATTTCTTTGAAGACCGATATTGCGACGGCAACTTTTGCTGGTTCTGGAGCAAAACTTGACTGTGTACACAACTATGTATACATAGGTGGTAGACGTGGAAATCGAGTGGGATGAAATAAAGCGGTTCGCGAATTTGCGTAAACATGGTTATGACTTGGCTGAAGCGGGCATGGTCTTTGAGACTCCCTATTTAATTGATCTTGATCTTCGCAGAGATTACGGCGAAGACCGCTGGATAGTGTTGGGATATCTCAAGGGGGATTTGATTGTTTTGGTGTATACCGACCGAGGAGAAAAGGCGCGGATAATTTCTTTACGTAAAGCGACGCTTAAAGAGCGGAGAATTTATGAAAAAAGAATCACTTACAGATTATGAGCGGCTGGACGCCATGACCGACGAGGAGATTGAGGCGGCAGCTTGGGACGACCCGGATGCCCAGCCCACGGACGAGGCTTTTTGGGCCGACGCGGAGCTGGTGATCCCCAAGGAGCCCAAGACGCCCATCCACATCCGCATTGATTCTGACGTGTTGCGCTGGTTCAAGTCCTTTGGGCCGGGGTATCAGAGCCGGATCAACGAAGTGCTGGAGACCTACGTGAAACACAAGAAAGAGCGGAGCGCCAAAGTTGAAAGTTAGCCCTACACCTCAAACAACATCTCCAAATCATCCCGAGTCAGCGCCTTCCACGCATCCTGACCAGGAATAATCGCCTCAGCCACATCCTTTTTCATTTCCTGCAACTTGAGGATCTTTTCCTCCACCGTGTTGCGGCAGATCATCTTGTAGGAAAAGACCTGCCTGGTCTGGCCGATGCGGTGGGTGCGGTCCGTGGCTTGGGACTCCACAGCCGGGTTCCACCAGGGATCATAATGGATCACGTAATCGGCTGAGGTAAGGTTGAGGCCGGTGCCGCCCGCCTTGAGCGAGATGAGGAAAATGGGAATCTCGGGCGTGTTGTTGAACATGTCGACCTGGTCGAAGCGGTCCTTGGACGAACCGTCGAGATACGCGAACGGCGTCTCGTTGATCTGCAGCCAGGAGCGGATGATGTGCAGCATCTGCACGAACTGGGAAAAGACCAGCACCTTGTGGCCTTCCTCCACTATATCCGTGATCATGTCCTTGAAGGCGTCGAACTTGCCCGAGGGCAGGTTGGTGCTCACGCCGGGCATGTCCAGCTTGAGCAGCCGGGGGTGGCAGCAGATCTGCCTGAGTTTGAGCAGGGCGTCCAGGATTGACATCTGGCTCTTGGCCAAGCCCTTTTCGTCCACTGTTTGCAGCACCTGCTCCTTGAGCTTTTTGGCCAGGGCCGCATAAAGGTCCACCTGCTCCTCGGCCAGGGCGCAGTAGTAGACGTTCTCCACCTTGGGGGGCAGGTCCTTGGCCACCTGGGCCTTGGTGCGCCTGAGAATGAAGGGTTTGACCCGGGAGCGCAGATAGTCCAGGGTCTCGGCGTCTCCGTCCTTGATGGGCTTGACGATTCCCCGCTGGAACGAATGCTGGGAACCCAGGAACCCGGGCATGAGGAATTCGAACAGAGACCAGAGTTCAAAGAGATTGTTCTCGATTGGCGTGCCCGAAAGGCAGATGCGCAGCTTGGAGGCCAGCTTGCGCACGCTTCTGGCCGTGATGGTGTTGGGGTTCTTGATGTTCTGGGCTTCGTCCAGAATTATGGAATTGAATTCGTATTTCTGTAGTTCTTCCAGGTCTCTGCGCAACAGGGCATAGGTGGTTATCACCAGGTGGGAGCCCTCGATGCGGGCGAACATGTTTTCCCGCCGGGTGCCGTAGATGATCAACCGCTTCAGTTCCGGCACGAACTTTTCGGCTTCCCGTTCCCAGTTGGGCAGCACCGAGGTGGGCACCACGATCAGGTTGGG
>QZKZ01000310.1 GCA_004796465.1 Desulfovibrio sp. | reverse complement strand
GTCTATGACTTGGCATATGGCGGTGAGCGCGGCGAATGCGAGATCGTGGGGCGGAGAAACCATGCGCCGGTAATTGCAAGGGGGATGCCTGTTCTTCCGCCCAATAGAGTTCTCATTATTTCAAATGATTAGAAGGAAGTTGTTAAAGCTGGGCAACAAAAACCACACAATGAAATGATTTTTTTGTCATATTATTTTTCTTCGTTATAACCATTATGTCAATCAGCAACACAAAAAGGGGCGGCCTCTGCCATGCAGCACATCAAAAACTTCTTCAACACCCGCAATCCCTTTGCCCAACACCTGGGCATTGAAGTGACCGACATCACTACCCATTCCGCCACAGCGCGCATGGAACTCGGCCCAAGCCACGCCAATCCGTTCGGCACGGCCAATGCCGGATCCATATTCAGCCTGGCGGAAACCGCATTCGGCGCGGCGGCCAATGCAGGGGGGAACATGGCCGTGGCTGTCAACCTCTCCATATCCTATCTCAAGCCGGGCATTTCCGGCATGCTCACGGCGCGGGCCAACGAAGTCTCCCAAGGCGGCCCCTTGGCTTCCTACGAAGTCACGGTATTCGACGAAAACGACCAAGCCATTGCCCACGCCACGGCCATGGCCTATCGCCGCAAGGAATCCCTGCCCGTCCCGGACGGTACGGACGGCTCCTGACCGCTTCCCTCCCCCTTTCCTTGGCACGAAAAATGTAATTCCAGGCAAGGCATGTCTTCAGCAACGGCTTTGCCTGGGCAAGGCATGTTTCCGGGCAACCCTGGGGAGCATGCGGCCAAGCCGTATGTGCATGGCTGACAGTCGCAGCCGGACGATGGAATTGGGGGTTCCGGTACTCGCAGCATCTTTCCCCTGAATGACATTTTTGTCGCCAGCAGTTTCAACAGGTGGAACACCCATCCCCAGGGGGTGGGGGGGAGCATATGGACAGCAGCACCTTACAGCACAATCTTGACACCATTTGGATTCTGACTTCAGCGGCCCTGGTCTTTTTCATGCAAGCCGGTTTTTCCTGTTTGGAGACCGGCCTGGTGCGGGCCAAGAATTCCATTAACGTGGCCATTAAAAACGTATCCGACCTGGTGTTCTCCATGGTCGGGTATTGGCTCATGGGGTTTGGGCTCATGTTCGGAACCTCGTTCCTCGGCCTTTCCGGGATCACGGGGTTCGGACTGGTGGGTTTCGATTCCGCCGACGCCTATACCTTTTTCCTGTTCCAGGCTGTATTCGCGGGCACGGCCGTGACCATCGTGTCCGGCGCCCTGGCCGAGCGGGTCAAGTTCAACTCCTACCTCACCGCGGCCCTGGTCATCGGCAGCGTGATCTACCCCTTGTTCGGCCATTGGGCCTGGGGTGGCGCTTTCTTGGAGGGTGAGGACGGCTGGCTCAAGGCCATGGGTTTCCATGATTTTGCAGGCTCCACCGTGGTCCACTCCATTGGTGGTTGGGCCGGACTAGCCGGAGCTTTATTCCTGGGCCCGCGCTTTGGCCGCTTTGACGAAGAAGGCAAGCCCGTGCCCATCCCCGGCTTCAATTTGGCCCTGGCCGCCCTAGGCGTGTTCATCCTCTGGTTCGGCTGGTTTGGCTTTAACGGCGGCTCGACCCTCACTGGCGACGCCAGCGTGGCCAAGGTCCTGGTCAATACCAACATCAGCGCGGCCATGGGCGGGCTCACCGCATTCATGATCTCCCTGGCCGTGGCCAAGCGTCCCCTGGTGGAAAAGCTCCTCAACGGCATCCTGGGCGGCCTGGTGGGCATCACCGCGGGCTGCGACCTGGTCACTCCCCTTGGTGCGGCGTGCATCGGCCTGGGTAGCGGCTGTGTGGTCTACTTTGCCGAGGACTATCTCCTGCGCTGGGGCGTGGACGACCCGGTGGGTGCGGTGGCGGCCCACGGCTTTTGCGGCGCGTTCGGAACATTGATCCTGGCCTTTGTCGCGCCCGCGTCCGCCCTGCCCACGGGCTCGCCTTTTACCCAACTCGGTGTGCAGGCCCTGGGCGTGTCCGTGGCCTTTGTCTGGTCATTCGGCTCGGCCAGCCTGCTGTTCTGGCTGCTCAAAGAGATGGGCGGCTTGCGCGTGAGCCAGGAAGACGAAATCAAGGGGCTCAACATTTCGGAACACGGGGCGCGCATGTCCTGGGTGGATACCGTGGCGACCATTAAATACATCCTGGACACGGGTGACATGTCCCAGAGGATCAAGGTAGAGACCGGCACGGAAATGGGCGAGGTGGCCCAGAGCCTGAACGTGTTCCTGGACGAGGTGGAGACCGCTGCCAACGTAGCCCACAAGGTGGCTGACGGCGACCTGTCCACCGAGGTCACACCCAAGAGTGAGCTGGACATTCTGGGCATTGCCACGACGCGCATGGTCGAGGGCTTGCGCAGGGCCAAGTTGTCCCGCTACCAGGTCATGTCCGCGATCCGGGACATTGCCCGCACAGGCGACCTGTCCCGGCGGGTGAGGGTGGACCAGAATTCGGAGATGGCCGAAGTGGCCCAGAGCTTCAATGATTTACTGGAATCCATCCTGGCCGTGGCCGAGGTGGCCCGTTCCGTATCCAAGGGGGATCTTGGCCTGAGCGTGACCCCTAAAAGCGACGACGACATCCTGGCCCGGGCCACCCAGCGCATGGTGGAAAGCTTGCGCACGGCCAAGTTCTCGCGTGAATCCGTGATCAAATCCATTCGCGCTATCGTGGCCACCGGAGACCTCGAACGAAGGGTTACCGCGGCTGAGGACCCGGAAATGGCCGAGGTGGCGTCCAGCTTCAACACCTTGCTCGCGGAGATCCTCAATGCCGCCCAAGTGGCGCACCGGGTCGCCAACGGCGACCTCAGCCAAAAAGTCCGACCAAAAAGCGACCGGGACATCCTGGGCCTGGCCGTGAACACCATGGTGGAAAGCTTGCACGGTTTATTGGCCAAGGTGGACGGGGTGGCCCGGGCCTTGTCCGAGTCCGTGCTGCAACTCGACAACTCCAGCCACGAACTGGAAGCCGCCAACACGGACATCGTACGCTCCATATCCCACGCCGCGAGCCTGGTGGACCGTTCCATCCATGCGGTGCAGGCC
>QZKZ01000150.1 GCA_004796465.1 Desulfovibrio sp. | reverse complement strand
GACAGGCTCCGAGCCCGGCCAGACCATTGACCGGACCGGCGCGTCCATCACTTACGGCGTGACCATGCTCGACAACGCCCAGAACAAGGAAGCGGCCGAGGCCTTCCTGGCCTACATGTTCGATCCCGAGGGCGGTCTGGCCATCCTCGAAGCCATGGGCCAGCCCCCGTTCGTACCGGTGCGCGTGCCCAGCCAGGACATGCTCGACACCCTTCCCCAAAGCCTGCAGCCCCTGGTCGAGGTAGGCGAATAAGGCATGGAATCCCCTTCCCGGGAACACCCCCATGGCCGGGGAACGCTTGACGCGCTCAGGCGTTTCCCCGGCCTGTTCTTCCACGGCTGGTTGTTTTGCTCGGCCGGGCTGGTCCTGTTGTTCATCTTCGGCCCCCTGGCCAAAACCATCTTTTCGCCGACATGGGAGGTCTTTGCCGAAACCCTGCGCGACCCGGACGTGCTCAGCTCCATCTGGCTCTCCATCTCCACCTCGGGCATGGCCGCGCTCATCGCCCTGGTCCTGGGCACGCCCCTGGCGTACATCCTGGCAAGGAAGCAGTTCAGGGGCAAACGCTTGGTGGAAAGCCTCATCGACCTGCCGATCATGATCCCCCACCCCGTGGTGGGCATCGTGCTTCTCTCCATTGCGGGCAGAAACCACCCCATAGGCGCATTTCTGTCTTCCCTGGGCATCAAGCTCATGGGCACCACCACCGGCATTGTCGCGGTGCTGCTCTTCGTGGGCATGCCCTTTTACGTCAACACGGTGAAGGCCGGCATGGAGAGCGTGTCCCCCAGGCTGGAAAAGGTCTCGCGCTCCCTTGGGGCAGGGCCGGGCGCCACCTTTTTCCGGGTCACCATCCCCCTTTCCTGGCGCTATCTGCTGGTGGGCATGATCATGTGCATGGCCAGGGGCATCAGCGAGTTCGGAGCCATAGTCATCGTGGCCTACCATCCCATGGTGGCTCCGGTGCTCATGTATGAGCGGTTCACTGCCTACGGCCTGAAATACTCCCAGCCCGTGGCCGTGATCCTGATCCTGGTTTCCATGTTCTTTTTCCTGTTTCTCAGGGGCATCTCCCAGGTCAGGGGCAAGACCTCATGATCACCATCAAGAACCTGCAACTGAACCTGCCCGGTTTCAGCCTGGGCCCCCTGTCCCTTGAGGTGGACAACGGAGCCTTTTTCACCCTCATGGGCCCCACCGGCTCGGGCAAGACCCTGCTTCTGGAAATCCTGGCCGGGTTGACGCGGCCCCATGCCGGCGAGATATGCTTTGCCGGAAAGACCGTGACCCGGGCCCAGCCAGAGAAACGGAACATCGGCCTTGTTTATCAGGACCATGCCCTGTTCCCGCACCTGACCGTTCTCGACAACATAACCTATGGCCAACGCTACCATTTTCAAGATAGGGCCAAGGGCCTGGCCTTTGCGCGGGACTTGATGGACATGCTGGGCCTGACACCCCTTACAAAACGCAGGCCCGCCACCCTGAGCGGCGGGGAAAAACAACGGGTGGCCCTGGCCCGCGCCCTGGCTTGCAAGCCGAGCCTGATGCTCTTGGACGAGCCCCTTTCTTCCCTGGACCCCCAATTCAGGGAAGGGCTGCGCAAGAATCTCAAGGAACTGCATCGCGGTACGGGGACCACCTTCTTCATGGTCACCCACGACTTTGTGGACGCCCTGGCCCTGGCCGACAGCGCCGCGGTGATCAGAAAAGGACGCATTGAGCAGTGCGGCCCAACCCTGGACATCTTTCACAGGCCAGCCACCACCTTTATCGCGGACTTCGTAGGCATGAAGAACATTCTGGCCGCTGAATACGCGAACGGCCTGTGCAATCTGGACAGACCAGGTTCTTGCCCGGCCAGTCTGCCTGCCAGGGACACGCCGGACGGCAAGGGCTTTACCGCCTTGCGGCCCGAAGATCTGCATGTCTCCTTGAACGGAGGATTCCCCGGGCATTGGGTAAGCCTGCCCGGAACCGTTCTGAGCATTTCCCGCCAAGGTTTTTCCTGGCTGGCCACTGTGCAATGCAACGGCATGGACTTCGTGGCCAGACTGGAACATCGGCTGGTTCTGGAAAACACCATGGACGAGGGCTCCTCCGTAACCCTGGGCTTTGACCCGGCCTCGGCCCACCATATTCCCGGGGACCGCGGCTGAGTCCACGCGTCATCCCGGCGCACTCGGGCTGTTTTTCTCCAGCCAATGACGGGTTTCTTGTCCTGGCGCTTGTCCGGCCCCAGGTCCTGACACCGGCCCGTCCTTATTTATGTGGTTCTTTTTTGTGGGGAACAACCATAAAGAACAGCGCTCCTGCCGGTCTTGTCCCCATTCCAAGGACACGGTGACTTCCCCGCATGTTCCCTGTATCTAGTGCCTACTCCTCTTCGTGATTATACTCTCTTGATGCCTGGTGTTTCCGCACCGTGAACCGACGGATCAACCTTGCAAGGAGAACGACATGCGACGTGAAATTAAGGAGATACTGGCTGGCGAAGCAGTCAGCGAAGGGGCGGGCGTCAAATTGCGCAGAGTTTTCGGGTACTTTCACGCGCCAATGTTTGATCCCTTTTTGATGCTCGATGATTTCCGCGCGGACAGGACCGAGGATTTCATCAAAGGCTTTCCCTGGCACCCCCACCGGGGAATCGAGACCATCACCTATGTCACCCGTGGCGACGTGGAGCATGGCGACAGCCTGGGCAATGCCGGCGTGATCTCCTCGGGCGACGTCCAGTGGATGACCGCGGGCAGCGGGATCATCCACCAGGAAATGCCCAGGGGGGACGAGACCGGAGCCATGCATGGTTTCCAGCTCTGGGCCAATCTCCCGGCCCGGGACAAAATGATGGCCCCGCGCTACCGGGGCATCACCGCTGACGAGATCCCCCGCGTCACCCTGGCCAACGGAACCGAGATCGCGATCATCGCGGGCAAGGTGGGGGACACGGTGGGCCCGGTATCCGACATTGTCATTGATCCCGAGTACATGGATTGCACGGTCCCTGCTGAAACCGAGTTTGTCCATCCCACCCCGCAAGGCCACACCGCCTGTATCTATGTCATCGGCGGCAAGGGCGCGGTGAACGGCAGGGATGTGGCGAACAGGACCCTGGTTCTTTTTGGCGATGGTGATGAGCTGGCCGTGTCCGGCGCGGAGGAACCCGTGCGTTTCCTCTTGCTGACCGGCAAGCCCTTGAACGAGCCCATTGCGTGGCGCGGCCCCATTGTCATGAACACCCAAGAAGAGCTTGCGCTTGCCTTCAAGGAATACCAGGACGGCACGTTCGTCAAACACCCCGGTCCTGGGGCCTCCTAGCGGCGGGAGGATTCGCCGCGTCCAGGGACCGCTCCATGAAGGCGATTCCCCTTGCGGCCTCTCACGACTTTCGTTTGGCTCTGCTCTCGGAAAAACACCTCGCCCCCCTGACCTCCCGGAATAGGTATTGCCCCCCGGCAAGGGCCTGCACGCGGATCATGCAGGCCCTTGTTCGTGGCCCACATACTCCCCCAAAAGCGAGAAGGCCGACCCCATCCGGCCCTGGACGCCGCGTCTCCGGTCCACCCAGCCATTTCCCCCTCGATCCCCTGGCCAATAGCTTTTGCCAGTAACGCAGCCCTTTCCATTCGTCTTCCAGCAAACAACATCTCAATGATGACAGCACAAGAAGCAGTGCTTCCGAACTTTCCCAGATGACAATCTTATTGTCATCTTGACACCCATGTTGTCATTATCTAAGGTGGTAAAAAACACGCAAGGAGATTGCCATGAATACTGCTGCATCAACCATTCAACCAACTCAGGGCGAGGATTCGCCGAACGTACGCATCATGCCGCCCATTGTGTTTTGGATCTGCCTTATCACGGGGGGAGCGCTTCAACTGATAGTCCCCTGGTCCCTGCCCATACCCCGTTTCATTGGCGTGGCTGCGGGCATTGCCTTTTTCGCTGCCGGCTTTTGGTTCATGATGTGGGGCCATGCCCGTTTTCAAAGGCTTGGCGTGAACGTGAGGCCCAATCTCCCGGCGCGGTCTCTTGTCAAGCAGGCTGCCTACCGCTTCAGCCGCAACCCCATGTATGTCGGGTTCACCACCATGCTCCTGGGTACTGGCTTGGCTGTCGGCAGCATTTGGCTGCTGCTCGCGGCCCTGCCGTATGGCGCATATCTGAGTCTCTACGTGGTGCCTCGCGAGGAGGCGTATTTGCTGCGGACCTTTGGCAACGCCTACCGCGAATACTGCCGCGACGTGCGCAGGTGGCTGTAGCCGTGGGCGGCATCAATACCGGACAAGCCACGGGAGCTGAGCTGCACGGCCTGTTCCGCGAGGTGTTCCACCTGCAGGCCGTGCTGTCCGAAATCATGGACCTTGTTCACGATAAAGCGGGACTCCGCACCTCGCACAAACGGGTCGCCAATGTCATCCAAGCCCTGGGTGCGGCCACGGTTCCGGATGTGGCCGCTTCCCTCCATGTGTCCCGGCAATTCGTCCAGACCGTGAGCAATGAGCTTGAGGCCCAGGGCATGCTCAGTTTTCAAGACAATCCCAGGCACAAGCGCTCACGGTTGGTTGTGCTCACGGATCGGGGCCACGAGGTCCTGCGCCGGTCCCAACACCTGGAAGCCCAAATCATCCAGGAGGAACTCCCCAAGGTGGGTTCCGCTGAAGTGGAGCAAGCCGCCCTCCTCCTGAAAACATTGCGCAAAGCTGTCCATGAGCGCATCCAGAGTTTGGAATAATTCACCACAGCATTACCTCCCCACTCACAACGGGCCTGCCGACCGACTCTCTGCAGGCCCTTTTCGCGTCCCCTTGACTTGTGCTCGTGCTCATGCCAGGCTATGGTCGTACCATTTACGGCAAATTAGCCCATTATGCGGAAATAATCCGCATTTTTCTCAACCAGCCCCATTAAAGGTCTGACCAATACTCATGAATTCCACTGTGCTTCCCTTGTTTTCCCCGATCACCTTTGGCAGGGCCAGCGAGGAAATCGTGCTGCAAGTGGAGGCCGCCATTGTCGACGGCCGCTTGGCTCCGGGCGAACGGCTGCCCAGTGAACGGGAAATGCAGCGCCAGTTCGGCAAGGGCCGGGGCGTGATCCGCGAGGCCATCAAGACCCTGGTGCAAAAAGGGCTGCTCGAAGTGCGCAAGGGCGCCAAGGGCGGCGCGTATGTGCGCAAGCTGGACGTGGGCAAGGTCTCGGAGTCCCTGGCCCTGTTCCTCAAGCAGGAGCCCGTGGCCCCGGAACACCTCATCGAATTCCGCGAAAGCATTGACCGGGCCATCACCCAGTTGGCCATGACCCGCGCGGCCCAGGAAGACAAGGACGAGCTGCACGCCAAGGCCCGCCAGTTGGAGGCCCTGCTGGCCCAAGACGATCCCGATCTTACGGTCACGGGCGAGCTTGACCGCGAACTCAACCTGATGCTGGCCCGCATGGCCGGCAATCCATTGTTGGAGTGGGTCATGCAGGCCCTGCAAATGGGCTTGGGTTCTTCTGACCACGCCCTGTACGAGGACCCGGTGTTCCGGGAAAAAGCAGCGGCCAACTGGAGCGACACGGCCGGAGCCATTGCCCGGGGCGAACTCATGCAGGCCCTGGGTTTTATTGGCCACCACTACGTGCTTCTGCGCCAATGCGTGCGGAGCCGGAG
Organism: Desulfovibrio sp.; assembly: GCA_004796465.1. Taxonomy (GTDB): domain Bacteria; phylum Desulfobacterota; class Desulfovibrionia; order Desulfovibrionales; family Desulfovibrionaceae; genus MADRE1. The sequence continues at coordinate 1,626 of QZKZ01000150.1, read as the reverse complement.
CCAAGGCTCCCCGGAGACCGAGATCCCCTTTCTCGCGGATTCCAGCGAGACCCCATAACCGGAGTTTTTCATGCATCACTACGAGTACATCATCATCGGCGGAGGTTCCGCTGGTTCCGTGCTGGCCAACCGGCTCAGCGCCAACCCCGGCAACCGCGTCCTGGTGCTTGAGGCCGGACGGCCCGACCATGCCTGGGACTTCCGCATCCACATGCCCGCGGCCCTGACCTACCCCCTCAAGGGCAAGACCTACAACTGGTGGTACGAGTCCGACCCCGAACCGCACATGAACAACCGGCGGGTCTACCAGCCCCGGGGCAAGGTCCTGGGCGGGTCGAGCTGCATCAACGGCATGATCCACATCCGGGGCAACGCCCTGGATTACGAAAAATGGGCCCAAGACAAGGGCATGGAGAACTGGTCCTATGCCCACTGCTTACCGTATTTCCGGCGCTACGAATGCCGCATGGCCGGGGCCGACGAGTACCAGGGCGCTGTGGGCCCCTTGTATTTGACCACGCCGGAATGCGACAATCCGCTGTTTGACGCCTTTTTCCAGGCCGTGCAGCAGGCAGGCTATCCCCTGACCCAGGATGTGAACGGCTATCAGCAGGAAGGTTTCGGCAAGTTCGACCGCACGACCTATCGCGGCCGCCGCTGGAACGCGGCCAGGGCTTACGTGCATCCCGTGAAGAAGCGCGCCAACCTCAGCGTGAAGTGCAAGGCCATGGTCACCCGCATCCTGTTCGAGGGCACACGGGCCATTGGCGTGGAATACCGCAAGGGTGGCCGCACCAGGCAAGTGCTTGCCGGAGAAATCATCTGCTGCGGGGGCGCCATCAACTCGCCGCAGTTGCTCCAGCTCTCGGGCCTGGGCAACGCCGAGGAGCTCTCGGTCCTGGGAATCAAGCCCATAGTAGACCTGCCCGGCGTGGGCGAAAACCTGCAGGACCACTTGGAGCTTTACGTCCAGTACGCCTGCAAACAGCCCGTCTCCATGTTCCCTGCCCTGAAATGGTACAACCAGCCCAAGATCGGCTGGGAATGGCTGTTCAAGCGCACGGGCGCGGCAGCCACCAACCACTTCGAGGCCGGGGGCTTTATCCGCTCCAATGATGAGGTGGAGTACCCCAACATCCAGTACCACTTCCTGCCCATCGCCATCCGCTACGACGGTTCCGCGCCCAACGAGGGCCACGGCTACCAGGTCCACGTGGGCCCCATGAACAGCGATGTGCGCGGACACGTGAAGATCCGCTCCACCGATCCCGAGCAGCACCCCAGCATTCTCTTCAACTACCTGTCCACGGAACAGGAGCGCAAGGAATGGGTCGAGGCCATCCGCAAGACGCGGGAGATCATGACCCAACCCGCGTTTGACGAACTTCGCGGCCCGGAACTGGCTCCGGGCGAGGCAGCGGATTCCGACGAGGCCATCCTGGATTTCGTGGCCCGGGAAGGCGAATCCGCCTACCACCCCAGCTGTACCTGCGCCATGGGCGAGCACGGCTTGGCCGTTACCGACCCTGAAATGCGAGTGCGCGGCGTGCAAGGGCTGCGCGTGGTGGACGCCTCGGTCATGCCCTACGTGACCAACGGCAATATTTACTCGCCAGTGATGATGAT
>QZKZ01000367.1 GCA_004796465.1 Desulfovibrio sp. | reverse complement strand
GCCTTTCACGCCGGCGACGGGGGTTCAAATCCCCCTGGGGACGCCAGCCAACTAGAAACCCTCGGAATTTTCCGAGGGTTTTTTCATGGCCTCGCACAGGTTCTTGGTACGGCTAGTCCGCGCCACCCCTCTCCCAAACACCGTCCCGGCATTCCTGGAGCTGCATTTCATCCAGAATGGCGATCTCATTGCCCTCCAATTCAATGACTCCCTTGCGGGCCATCTTGCCCAGATTGCGTGAAAGCGCCTCGGGCGTTACACCGATGATCTTGGCGAACTCCTTGTGAGTGATGCCGAGGCAGACCCTGCCGCTTCTGGCGTGGCTCAAGAAGTACGCAGCCAACCGCGAAGGAATTTGCTTGAGGGACAAGGCGTCAATAAGTTCCATGGCCTCCTTGAGCCGGCGGGACATCACCCGCAGCAGCCGTAAGAGCAACATGGGATCTTCCATGGCCAACTGCTCGAAGTGCTTGGGCGCCAGGGTCAGCACTTGGCTGGTTTCCAAGGCGGTCATGTTGGCGGGCAGATGTTCGTCGGAAAACACGGAACACAAGCAAAACACCTCGCCCGGCCCGAACAGGTAGATGGTCTGTTCCTTGCCGTCTTCCGAGGCCTTGAACAGCTTGATCCGGCCCGAAAGCAACACGTGCAGCCCCTTGGAAACACCTTTCCCGCCAAAAAGCTGCTCACCGCCCCCTATGGTCTTGATCACGGCCCATTGAGCCACGAGCCTTTTTTGTGCCTCGTCAAGCGAGGAGAACAAGGGAACGCTGTCCACGGCCTGGGCAACACCCTGGTGTTCCTGCTGCATAAAGTTCCCCTCTCTTGATTCGGATCAATGCGCCACGTTGCTCGGTGCAGTATACCTCAATCAATCTCAAGGAAAAGCTCCGCTGGCAAGCGTATGCCGAGAACGTGGGGTTCCGGTCCAACAACGCATGGCAACCAGGCTCCCTTGTGCCCATAAAACCCTATTAAACTAGAGTAGAATGCGTTGGCATCCAATATCCCAAACAATTCTTATCAATCAACCCCAAAGGAGGGCCATGACCATGGATCGTCGCCGCTTTCTCGCGGGCTTGGGTGCAACCACGGGCACCGTGGCCATGGGTCTGGACAACGCCATGGCCTGGGAGTCCAAGGCGCCGCCCGACCCATACGGATGCTTGGTGGACGTGACACGCTGCATTGGGTGTCGCAAGTGCGAATTGGCGTGCAACAAGGTCAACAACCTGCCAGAACCTGAACGGCCGTTCACGGACCTCACGGTCATGGACGCGCTTCGCCGCCCTGACAGCAACAGCTATACAGTAGTGAACCGCTACTATTCAGGGCGCATGGATGAACAGCGGCAATTGCTGCCTTCCTACGTCAAGGTGCAGTGCATGCATTGCCAGGACCCGGCCTGCGTCTCCGCCTGCATCACCGGCGCGCTGCAAAAAAAGGAAAACGGGACAGTGCGATACGACGTGACCCGCTGTATCGGCTGCCGATACTGCATGGTGGCGTGCCCCTTTGAGATCCCGGCCTATGATTGGCATGATCCGCTCACTCCGCAAGTTCGCAAGTGCACCTTTTGCTTCGAACGTCTTAAACAGGGCGAAAAGCCCGGCTGCGCCTCGGTCTGCCCCACGGAAGCCATCACCTTTGGCCGCCGCGAAACCGTGCTCGCCCTGGCCAAGGAACGCATCGCCTCAAGCCCCGCTCATTACGTGGACCACGTGTACGGCGAACACGAGGCCGGTGGCACGAGTTGGCTCTACATCACGGGCCAGCCCTTTGAAAAACTCGGCTTCGTGGACGTGCCCAACGAGCCCCTGCCAAAACGAACTGAAACCATCCAACACTCCTTGTTCAGCTATCTCTGGTCCCCGGCGGCCCTTTTCGTGGGGCTGGCTGCTGTCATGGGCCTTTCCGGGCGCACCCCGAACCAGGAGGAGGGATAAATGCACCAGCCAACACCTGTTTCCCGTCCCTTTTGGACACCAGGCGTCGTGACCATGGTGTTCTTCATGTTTGCCGGAGGCGTGGCTTTGCTGGTCAGGCTCATTTGGGGCTTGGGATACGCCACCAACCTGTCCAACACCTCGCCTTGGGGCATTTGGATCGGCGTGGACGTTGCCTCGGGGGTGGCCTTAGCTGCGGGCGGCTTCACCACCGCGGCCCTGGCGCACATTTTCGGCCGCCACCTCTATGAGTCAATTACCCGTCCAGCTCTGCTCACGGCCGCCCTGGGCTACACCTTTGTCGCCATCGGCGTGGGCATCGACATTGGCCGCCCTTGGGCCATCTGGAAGCCCATCTTGTTTCAGAACCACAACTCGGCTCTCTTTGAAGTGGCCATGTGCGTCATGACCTACGTCACTGTATTGTGGATCGAGATGATCCCGGCCCTGGCCAGGCGTTTCAAGGACCGCATTCCGCTGTTGGGTCGTTTGGACCGCTCCCTGGGTAAGGTCATGTGGGTCTTTATCATCCTGGGTGTGGTGCTTTCCTGCATGCACCAATCCAGTTTAGGCACGCTCATGGTCTTGGCGCCCACCAAGATCCACCCCTTGTGGTACTCCCAATTTCTGCCGCTCCTGTTTCTACTTTCAGCCTTTGCCGTGGGCTATCCCATGGTCATAGTGGAAACCACCCTGGCCACGTCATCCCTGCGATTGGAAGACGAAATGAAGGTCCTTTCACGCTTGTCGCGCTTCACCATTGTTCTCCTAGGCCTGTATTTGGCTGTCAAGCTCGGCGACCTCATGGCGCGCGACGCCTTTGGCCTCATGTTCGCAGGCACGGCTGAAAGCAACAGCTTCCTGGTCGAACTGGGGTTGGGCGCGGTGGTTCCCTGGGTCCTGCTGCTGTTCCCCTCCGTGCGCTCCTCCCGGCGGTCCCTGTTCATCGTTGCTCTGTTCATCGTAGGCGGCGTTCTGCTCAACCGGGTCAACGTCTTTGTGGTGGCCTACAGCCCGCAAACTGGCAGCGCACCGTATTCGCCCAGTGTGGCCGAGGTCCTGATCACCTTGGGAGCAGTCGCGACCATCATGTTCCTGTACCGGGTGTTCGTGTCTTCCGTGCCCATCATCAGCGCCAAAAAGCTGGAGGAGGTGTCCCCATGAGCCCTGTCAGGATCACCATGACCACCATTGCCATCGCCGCCTTGGCCGCGCTTTTCCTGCTGGCCGGGGTGTGGCGGGATGGACTCTTGGCCGGGGAACAAACCAACGAACCCGTTGAACTCTCCCGTGACCCCCTCCATCCAGCGCCCGAGGATTGGGTTGCCCCGGATCAGGCCGAGGCTTTGCAGCGCGCACGCGAACCCCGTGACTTCGTGGCCGAGGTCCGCCATGAGGACCCCCGGCTCAGACAAGTGCGCTTTCACCAACTCGGCATCAACATCAGCGATATTACCCACGCTTACATGGTTCTCGACTCGCCCATGGTCAACACCTATCAAGACCTCTACGGCCCGGTGCGGTTCATGCACACCAAACACGCCACCCGGCTGGAGGGCAACTGCGCCCTGTGCCACCACGTGAGCCCCGAAGGAGCCGACGCGTCCGTGGACCGGCTTTCGGAAACCGTGGCTTGCCGCGCATGTCACCAAGAGTCCTTTACTACTGAAAACCCGGAGCGCATTGGTCTGCGCGCCGCTTATCACCAGCAATGCATGGATTGCCATCGGGAAATGCACATGGGCCCCTTGGACTGCTTTGGCTGCCACCGTGAAAACGTGCCGGACCACCGCGACCTCGTGCAGTTGCCCGACAATCCCACGCCCATGGAAGTGACCACGGAATGTCTGCGCTGCCACGAAAGCGCCGGGGAAGACATGCTGACCTCGGCCCATTGGCTGTGGCAAGGGCCTTCGCCCTTTACCGTGGAGCGCCAGGAACGGGTCATGAGCGGCAAGGCCACGGACACCCTGAACAACTTTTGCGTGGCCCTGCCTTCCAACTGGCCTCGCTGTACTTCGTGCCACGCGGGATACGGCTGGACCGACGCTGACTTTGACTTCACGGACATGACCCGCATCGATTGCCTGGTGTGCCACGACACCACGGACAGTTACGTCAAGGCCCCGCCCGCTGCAGGCATGCCCGCGCCCACCGTGGACTTGGTCTACGTTGCCCAGAACGTTGGCCGCACCAGCCGCAACACCTGCGGCGGCTGCCACTTCCAGGGCGGCGGCGGCGACGCGGTCAAGCACGCAGACATGTGCGGCGTGTTGCGCTATCCCTCGCGCAACTGCGACATCCACATGGGCGGGTATGATTTTGATTGCTCGGAGTGCCACACCACAGCCAACCACCAAATCGCGGGACGCAGTACTTCCTTGCCCGTGTCCGAAGGGGAACGCGCCTGCGAGGACTGCCATTCCAGCACACCGCACTACGGCGAGTCCTTGCTTGACCACCACCTGAACAACCATGTGGACACAGTGGCCTGCGTGACTTGCCACTCCCCCGTGTACTCCAAGTGCAAGCCCACCAAAGTTTGGTGGGACTGGTCCCTGGCCGGGGACAAGGAGCGGGAAGTGACCCGGGACCAGTACGGCATGCCGGAGTACAATTGGAAAAAGGGCGAGTTTGAATGGGCGGAATCCAACCAACCCACCTATGCCTGGTACAACGGCTACATGGAACGCTTGCTCATGGGCGACACCATCAACCCCGAGGCCGTGGGATTCGGCCCTGACGACGACCCCTCCTATGAGGAACGCCATTCCATGGTGGTCACGGACATCTCCCGTCCCGTGGGCGCCATTGAGGATCCCTCCTCGCGCATCGCGCCTTTCAAAGTCATGGACGGCATCCAGGCCGCCGACGCCGAGCACCGCTACCTCCTGGTGCCCCACCTCTTTCCCCTAGGCGAGGACGACCCCACAGCCTACTGGAAACACAGGGATTGGCAACTTGCCTTTCAAGCGGGCATGGAAGCCGCTGGTTTGGACTACAGCGGCGAGTACATCTGGGTGCGGACCAACATGTACTGGGTCTTGAACCACGAGGTCGTGCCCAAGGAAATGGCGCTTTCCTGTGTGCAGTGCCATGAGAGCCTGAGTGGCGAGCGCACCTGCGACCGCTGCCACCAGGACAGCCGCGACATTGATTTCCAGGAATTGGCGCAACGCGGTACTGACTTCAGCTACATGCTCTCCCAGGGACGCGACGTGACCGACCTCATCGGCATCACCGACTACCTCGACTTCAAGGCCTTGGGCTATGAAGGCGACCCCATCATATATGGGGGCCGTTTCACCCAGTTGCCCTTGGGCACGTCCGAGGAAGCGACGGAGGATCAGTAGCGGGGTTGGCGCTTCATCACGAACACGCCTTGAGCCGCTGATGGTGTCGGCGCAAAGGTCCACGATCCCCTGGGATCGCCTGCCAACAGGGTCCGAGCGAAAATCTCGGACCCTGTT
>QZKZ01000190.1 GCA_004796465.1 Desulfovibrio sp. | reverse complement strand
CCATGGCCAAGGGTGTGGAGACCCTGATCACGGACGGCCTCAAAGTCGAGGTCCTGGACGGCAGCGTCAAGGCCCTGTCCCTGCTGCGCAAGGACTACCTGACCGTGAACATCCTGGGAGCCATGCTGTGCCTGGCCGAGTACGTGGAGCACTCCACTGAGGAACGCTCCAACGAGCTCCTGGCCGGGTTGCTCAGGCCCCAGGTGGAAACCATCCGCGTGCGTCGCAACGGGGCGGATCAGCACATTCCCTTTGACCAGGCCCGAATCGGCGACAAGGTGCTTTGTGGTTCGGGCGAAATGGTGCCTGTGGACGGCAAGGTGATTGAAGGCGAGACCCTGGTCAACACCAGCTCCATGACCGGCGAATCCGTGCCCCGCCATGTGGCTCCCGGCGACGAGGTCCTTTCCGGAGCCATGGTCGAGGAAGGCACCCTGATGATCGAAGCGGCCAGCGTAGGTGCGGAAACCAGCACCGCCCGCATCGCCGGATACATGGAACGCTCCCTGCGCTCCAAGTCCACCCATCAAGAGCGCAAGGAAAACCTGGCCGACAAGCTGGTGCCCCTGACCTTTGGCGTGGCCGGCGGCGTGTTCGTGCTCACGGGCAGCCTGGCCAGGGCTGCGTCCGTGCTCACTGTGGACTATTCGTGCGCGGTCAAACTGTCCACGCCCGTGGCCGTGCGCGCGGCCATGTACCGCGCGGGCAGCCAGGGTGTCCTGCTCAAGGGTGCGCAAGCCCTGGAAAACCTTGCAGGGGTGGACACCATGGTCTTTGACAAAACCGGAACCCTGACCCTGGGCGCGTTGGAAATCACCGACGTGCTGCCCCTGGAGACCAACGGCCTCACCATGGACGAGGCTGAACTGCTCTCCTTGGCGGCCGGGGCCGAGGAGCATTATTCCCACCCCGTGGCCGCGGCCGTGGTGGCCGAAGCCAAGGCCCGCAACCTGGCCTTGCCCAGCATGAGCCAAGTGGACTTTGTGGTGGCCCATGGCGTGTCAGCCATGGTCCAGGGCGAACGGGTCATCGTGGGCAGCCGCCACTTCATCCACGACGATGAAAACATTGACTGCTCCAAGGCCGAATCCCTGGAACACCAGCTCCAGGACCAAGGTAAAAATCTCCTGTACGTGGCAAAAAATGACCAACTCATCGGCCTTATCGCCATGCGCGACACCCTCAGGCCGGAAACCCCTGAAACCTTGCAACGGCTCAAAGCCTTGGGCGTGAACAAGCTGGTCATGCTCACAGGCGATCAGCAACGCACGGCCGACGCCATGCACGCCAAGCTTCCCGAGTTGGACGAGATCCATGCCCAGCTGGCTCCGGAAGACAAGGCCCGCATCGTTGACGAACTCTCGGCCCAAGGCCGCTCCGTGGCTTTTGTGGGCGACGGGGTCAATGACGCACCCGCGCTTCTTACCGCGAACGTGGGCATCTCCATGCCCTCGGGCGCTGATTTGGCCCGGGACGCAGCCCAGGTGCTCCTGCTCAAGGAGGATTTATCCGGCTTGGTCCTGGCCAAGGAACTGTCCCAGCGAACGGAAACCGTGCTCAAGCAATGTTTGTGGTCTTCGGTCACCGTGAACTCCGCCCTCCTGGGCTTGTCCAGCCTGGGCCTGATCCCGGCGGTGGCCTCGGCGGCCCTGCACAACGGGACTACCATCGCCACTTTGGCCCACGCGGCCATGGGAGTCAAAGCTGCTCCCCCCACTGACACCCCAGCCAAGTAAGGACCTGACCATGTTTGTGCCCCTGTCCCAAGCCCCCTACGACTCCCCGCTCATCTTTGAACAGGTGACCGAGCCCAAGTTGGCCCAACGTTTTGTGCGGCTGGGCATCAGCAGGGGTGACGTGGTCCTGCGCATGAGCGAGGAGGCCCGGGCCTGCCCGGTGCGGGTTCGCACCCCCAAGGGCGAGGCAGTATTAGCCACTGGCATGGCTTCAAAGGTCATCGTGCACCATGACGATGGCCACAAAACGCCCATTGCCGAAATGAAGCCTGGGGAATCCGGCCATGTGGAAGGGGTGGTATGCAGCCCCAACTTGGAGCAAGGGCTGGCTGTCCTGGGCATTGAAAACGACGCCGCCATCACCATGCTGCGGGTTATCCCACCCATGGACTACATCGCCCTGTTCGAGGGCTCGCGGATGTTCATCCCTCAAGGCGCGGCCGCCAAGATCTGGGGAAAGATTGACGATATGGAGATGCAATTCGCCGTGGCCCGGCGCGACAGCCTCTTTTCCATCACCAAAATCCTGGGCGGAGAACGGGCCGTGAACATGCTCACCCGCATGGGGCTCACCCCTGGGGCTGAACTGCGCCTGAGTTCGGTACGGCCTGCCCCGGGGACGAGTTGCGTATTCAAGGACCAGACCGTGCTTGCCACCCGCTCGGGCCTTCGCCTTTACCTCCGGCCTGATTTGGAAGAACGGATATTGGTCGAGGCCCCCTAAACAGCCCTGCTCCCCACCCCACATTCCAGCAAGGAAAGAACCATGACCGAAACTATCATCGCCATCGCCATTATCCTCCTCGCCGTTGCGTATCTCATTTGGGTGTATATCAAGCGGGACAGATCCAAACCCTGCAACAGCGCCTGCGCGTCTTGCCAAGGTGCGCCCAAGCAAGAAATCATCGCGGATTGCGAAAAAGAGACCGCGCCATCTCCAGACAAATAGCCACGTAGGCGGGCCAAGAGCCCCGCTCCCAAGGAGAAAATTCAGTCAGGCAATGACTTGGACAGGTTATTGCCGATTTTGTGTTCGATCTGGGGGAAGTGTGCTCCCAGTTGTTGACAATGACTTTCATTTTCAATATTGTGCTTTCCGTTACTATCGAAACCTGCCCTGAACCCGCATTTCCTTATGGCCGCACAACTTCATGCGGCTCAAGGCCCGGTATCTTGGAAAGCTTCACGGCGTTCAACGCCTTTTCATACCTCCCAAGGAGGCCCTGTGCGAACAAAATTATGGGAACTCAAAGACTTGCACCGTCTGATACTGGGTGCTCACCTCAGCCCCAAAGAACATGAGCGTCTTTTCCAGGACATCAACGGTGATTTGCAGCAGCTAGGCGTCCACCTTTCGTCCTGCCAGGGCCAAGGAAGTCCGGCCAAGGATAAAGACGTTGCGCGGCTCCGCCACAAACTCAAGACCCTGCGCGAGCGTTGCGGCGCCAAGATCCGGGCCCTGCGAAAGGAGGTCAAGACCTTGCGCCATACGGTGCGAAACTTGGCCAAGGAAGCGGAAACCCTGCGCTATGCCTCGCGCCGGGTGGCGAGCCCTGCCCTGCAAAAGGAAAACTCGGCCCTGCAGCGGTCCCTGGGCGCACAGACCATTCGCCTGGTGGAAATGAAGTCCGCCCTGCGCAATATGGACCAGCACGTCTCGGTCCAGGAGGAGCAAATCACCGCGCTCATGCAGGCCAACAAGACCCAGACCGAGACTATTGTCTTTTTGCAACGGGAACTGGCCCAGGCCCATGCCGAATCCATCCAAGTGGCTGTAAGCTGCGAAAAGGCCGGCACCAGCGAATGCCCCGGCCCCCTGCTCTGCGGCAAACGTATTCTGTATGTGGGCGGCAGGGCTGGTCTCATCCGCCAGTACAAGGAACTGGTGGAGCGCTTGGGCGGTATATTCCATCATTGCTGCGGCGAGAGCGAGACCGTGTCGCCCAACCTGGACCAACTCATGGTCGAAGCTGACGCGGTTTTTTGTCCGGAAGAAGCGCTGGGCGGCAAAATTGGCCAACGCATCCAAGAAGTGTGCGGGCAAGGTTCCCCCATGCTCACCTTGCTCAAGGACTCGGACATCTCCAGCCTGTCCCGGTGCCTCAAGGACATGGCTTTGCAACAATAAGCAGCAATAAACCGCAAGGATACCTCATGATTTCCCAACCCAGCATTTCCAGCCAAGGCAATGCCCGCGATTTCCTGGGCAAGGGGCTTCGGTCCATGAAACAGCTCAAGTCCCAGGACTCGGAAGAGCACGCACCCCCTTCAGGGCCCCGCGCAAAGCCCGCATGCGCGGGAACCTTGCTGTGCTTGGTTGCCGGCACGCCGCCCCTGGCCCTTCCCACGGCCTACTGCCCGAGGACACGATTGGAATAACCCGGTGGGCGGCTTATGGCTTCACCTATGAAGGTCTTGGAAGCCCCGGCTTGCGATGCACAAGTAACCCTGCAATGGGCTTGCTTTGTTTATGGCCTTGATTGTCGGCCTGGGACGAATCCCGAAGGGAGTTCTCTGCTGAATCAGGATGTGCTGCGGTCTGTTGAGGAAACGTCCGAAAGGGTTGAGGGCTTGCTCGACGCCAACAGAGGTATCACGAGCTGATTCCTGACGTCCCTTTCCCAAAGGAGGCTCTCATGGCTGATGTCAGCGTTGAAAAGCCGTTGCTGCTAAAAATCCTGGATTCCCTGTCCAACGTCGGTGTGGGCGTCAAGATCAGGTTTGTTCTGCTGGGCATAGGGGTGCTGCCGCCCATCGTCATGCTGCTGGTGTTGCACCAGGCTGGCTCCGATGCCCTGCAAAACACCCTGGCCCTGTACATCGCCCTTTGCCTGGCTCTCTTCTATCCATTCTGCAAAACCCTGGAAGAACTCATCGTATTGCGCCAAACCCGGCGCATCAATGCCTATGTGGAAGAAGTCAAGGCAGGCCGCCGCACCCCCCATTTTGACCTACCCAAGGAACGGGGCGATGAGCACGACTTTTTGCGCTTGCAGCGCAACATCTTCTGGATGATCCAGGGGCTGCAGAACCGCGAAGCAAAGCTACAGACCGCCCGCCAGAAAGCCGAAGCCATGAACAAGGAACTCTCCGAAGCCTATGTCAAGCTGAGGGAAGTGGACCAACTCAAGACCGACTTTCTTTCCATGGTCTCCCATGAATTGCGCACGCCCCTGACGTCCGTGCTTGGATTTGCTGAAATCACCCGCCTGGACTTGCGCGAAATGGTGTTCCCCCATCTGCGCGCGGCCGAAACCAAGGTCCTTCGCGCCATTCGCAATGTTGACGACAATATCGGGATCATTCTCAGTGAGAGCGAACGCCTCACCCAGCTCATCAACGACGTGCTGGACATCGCCAAAATGGAGGCCGGCAAGGTGGACTGGAAGAGCAATTCCTTGGACGTCAGGGACATCATTGCCCGTGCTATGGCTTCCACGGCTCCCCTGTTCCAACAAAAGGGCCTGGATCCCATCACCAGGCTTGCCGATGACCTGCCACGAATTGTTGGCGACAACGACCGGTTGATCCAAGTCATGGTCAACCTCATCTCCAATGCCGTGAAGTTCACGGAGCAAGGCTCGGTGACCTGCTCAGCGGTCCGGCATAATTCGGGTATCAAAATCAGCGTCATGGATACGGGGCCGGGCATTGACGCCAAGGAACAAGCAGCGGTCTTCGAGAAATTCAAGCAGGTGGGCGACACGCTGACGGACAAGCCTTCGGGCACGGGCTTGGGCCTGCCCATTTGTAAGCAAATCATTGAACACCACCAAGGCGAGATCGGCTTGAACAGCGAACCAGGCCAGGGCAGCGAGTTTTGGTTCGTTCTGCCCGGCGAGGCAAGGATCAAGGATTCCGGCAACCAAGCCTTATCCCGTTTCATTGAGGTTAACAGGGACGCAGGCTTCCAGCTTCTTGCCAAACGTTTGGGCATCAACGGCGGAAAGCCCGCCACCAAAGCGGAAGCCGAGGCCATGGCTCCGGACAAGCTCGTTTTCACCAGTCCAGGTGTTTTACTGGTCTGCGGTCAGGAACCCCTCACCGAGTTTATTGGAGCCCAATGCCGTTTCATGGGTCTGAGCCCCCTTGCCGTGAACTCCACCAACGACGCCTTGGCCACGGCCAAGGAGAACCAGTTGGCTGCGGTGCTTCTGGACTTGGAAACGCCAGAGCTGCGCGGCTTGGAAATCGCCGCTGCCCTGAGAAAGCAACGCAGCACCCAACATACCACCATCATGGGAATCTGCTCCGGAGGCCCATGGGAAGAAAGTTTGGCTCTGACCTTGGACCGGATCCTGGTCAGGCCGGTCAATCGAGAGGCTTTGCTTCAAGAAATCGGATTCCTGGCCATGGACAGCATCCGGGGTGGACACCGTGACCCGGCAAACTCCAAACGAATTCTCGTGGCCCTCGACGACTCTCACCTGGTGGAAACTTTGGCAGCCTTGTTCACTCAACAGGGATTCGATACTCAGCGCGCCCAGCGCGCCGACGAATGCCTGGACAAAGCCGCTCAGTTCCAGCCCGCCATTGTTGTGACCGGGGCAAGGTTCGCCAGCCGATATGAAATCATGCGCACCCTGCGTTTTGAATTGGGGCAGGCCAGTGTGCGCGCCGTGTTGTTGGCCTAGGCGTCCAAGGCCTCACCCGGCCATGGAGGATGACATCCATGACTCACGACCCTTCATCACAGGACATCAAGGAACTCAGAGTACTCGTGGCTGAGGAGAATCCCGTGACCCAACGGGTGCTCTCCAACATGATCCTGACATGCGGACATACGCCCGCCATATATGCTGATACGCCCAAGGCCGTATTGGACACCCTGAGCAACGAACGGGTTGACGTGGCCTTGGTGGATTGGAACATTGCCTCGGCCGACAACAGCGCTCTGCTCAAGGAGCTGGGCAAGGCCCGGGTTTTCGACACCACACCGGTGATGCTCATTGTCCCGGGCATGGAAGACAAACATATCGCCCTGGCCGGTCAATACGGCGCCAACCACTTCCTGCCCAAACCCATCCCTGCCCATCTGTTGGCGGACAAAATCGCTGAGGCCGTGTTTATTTCCTCCCGGGCTGACTCGGCGCAAGACCTCCCTGCGGGCGCACCGTCCGCCCCAGACCCGCTCGACAAGGCAATTGCCGCCTCCCAGCAAACACCGCCTCTGGATCAGCGAAGCATCCGGGCGCAGGCCAAATCATTCTTTATTCAGGGCAGCAAAGCCCTGGCCGCGCAGGACTATTCCACTGCTGTGCAGGCCTTTACAAAAGCCTTGGAACTCAAGCCCTACTTCCCCGAGGCGTGCAAGGGGCTCGGTCTTTCCTATTGCGCCTTGGGGGAATCCTCAAAAGCCCGCTACTACTGCAACAAGGCCGCCCTGATTTATGCCCGGGCCTCGCTTTTTGAGAACGCCATCAAGCTCCACGCGGAACTGACCGAAGCGGGCATTCATCCGTCAAATCCCTTTAAAACGCTGGCCGAGGCGCACAAGACCAAGGGCAATCTCGCCAAAGCCCTGGAGTATTATGAACATGGCGCGGCGCTTACCCCCGCCGACCCCATGATCGCTTACAACTTGTTTCTGCTGTACCGGAAAAAAATGCAGGACAACAAAGCCTTGACCACCCTGGTCAGGCTGTTGGAAGCCTCCCGCCATGTGACGCAAAGACGAAACCTTGTCTGGTGCGAAAGGGCCTTTTATAAACTGACTGGTCAGGAGTGGAACCCCGAGAGTATTGTGGACCCCGGCACTCGTTCCCGGACCGGGCAGGCCTCGCCCCATGCCGCTGGAGCCCAGTGGGGATCCCCCACCATTCTCGTTGTGGACGACGAGGCCCATATCCGGACACTCCTGGCGCGCTCCTTGGAGTCCCTTGAAGACGACGGCGCTACCCTGCTCTATGCCAGCGACGGCGAGGAGGGGCTGGACATGATCAGGGACAACAGCCCGGATCTCGTGTTCCTGGACGTAATGATGCCGCGTTTGAACGGGTTTGATCTCTGCCGTAAGGTCAAACATGAACTGAACCTTGCGGACGTGTACATCATCATGCTCACGGCCAAGGGCCAGGAGTTCGACCGGAAAAGGGGGCTTGAGGCAGGCGCGGATGTATACATGACCAAGCCTTTTCGCCTCAAGGAACTGGCGAATTTCGCCCGGGCCGTCCTGGACATGTGACCCAGCCCAACCCCATCCCAAGCAAACTGGGCGCGAATCAAGCACGAAAAGAGGCGGCTTACTTCAAAGCCGCCTCTTTGTCAGACATGTCGAGTAACAAGTTAATGGCTGTCGATCTCGGGCCGCCGCCGTTCTCCCGGCACCTCGAACACCAACGTGGTCGTACGCTTTTCCTGAAGGTACTCGCTTCGTTGCTCTTCCGGGGCCTCGGTCTTGGTGTAGAAACGCACGAACCAGCGGCCCGCGACATCCACAGGGAAGCGAAAAGTACCGTCCGATACTTCGGTCCGGGGAATGTACATATCCTCGCTATGCACGGAAAACCCCATGTAGGTCGCATCATAGAAACCTTCGCCCGAATAGGGCTCTCCATCCATGTACACTTGAAAGTCCAGGGTCTCCCCAGGCTCCACCAGGAAAACATCCCTGGCTGGAACCAGTTCCAGGGGCAGCCCCACAAAGGCAGGGAAATCCTCGGAACACGTTTCGCAGCATACGTAACTCTTGGCCCACTGGCTGCTGCGCATGCTGTTTTCAATGCGGGTGGCCTCGTCCGCCACCGTGCTCATGGGAGCGATGGCGTGGCGCTTCCGGTCGCGCTGGTCGTACCACGTGGTGAAGAAACCAGGGGTGGTTTCCGCAATCAGCACCCAGGTGCCTTCCATGTCGTAATCCACCAGATAGGAGTGCAGGGATTTACCTTCCCGCAGCTCGATCTCCCTGACCTCCCCGTCCGGAGCCAGGACCCGCACATAGGCCAACTTTTCGCTACGCACGGCGTCGTCCACGGGAATATGGTGCCCGTAACAAAAAAACAACGGGCTAGCCTTGCCCTTGTTCACCATGTGCCTGCCCGACTGGATGTACAGTGAATGCGCCCAGGCCCCTCCCGCAAGGGTGGAGGCAAGCAACAAGCTGACGGCCAACAAGATGGACAATGATTGACGCATGTTCTCTCCTTAGCATTGATATATAACCCAAAAGCCGACGTTCCTTTCCGCACAGGTCCAGCAGCAAAATCATTCTTCCAGGGCAGTCCGCCATTGCTTGAAAATGCCGGGATACTCCACAACACTGGAATCACCATAAAACGGCAGCGAGAAGACCGCTCCGTTCTTGATGGCGGGCACGTCGGCCAACTCCGGTTTCCTGGCGATGGCCTCCCGCAGGGCCATCTGAACGGCAAGGCTGTCGCCCGTGGCCACGATCACATCCGGGTTGGCTTGGTCCAGGCCGGTGATGCGTCCGATCCCGGCATGCCCCTTGGAGACCTCCATGGTCTCGGAAATCAACTCGTTGCCCACATTCTCGCAGCCCAGGGGACCCAGTATGTACTGGTCCGAGTATCCGCCCGGCGCTTCCACGCGTACAAAGGCGTTGCCCGTCTCCGAGGAGTAGGTTCCGTTCAGGATGAGAACTCGCTTGCCCAAGCCCTCGTCCGGCAAGGACTCGTTCAGGGCCTGCATGTTCCGGGCGTATTCATCCGCCAGCTCCCGGCCCTTTTCCGGGACCCCGAGCAGCTCAGCCATCTGGAGAATCGCCGGTTCCACGCCTTGGGTAAAATCCACGTATTCGATGCTCACGCCTGGAACGTCCAGCACCAAGTCGGCCGCAGCCATGGGATTCACGTTGGGTTTGTACAGGCAAAACGACTCGCTCCGCTCAATGATGACCCGGGTCACCCCCCTTTCCAGCATATACGCGGCAAGGGTCTCGGGCTTCTTGTTGGTCACGAAGTTGGGACACCCCAGGATCTGGCTCGCCAAAGCCAACTCTTCCGCTTGGGGCCACATGGAGGCCCGCACCGCCATAGCCTTGGGAAGAATGCCAAGGTTGAGGGCCACGTCCACGAGCCGATCTCCGACCATAACCGCGTCAATGGTTTCCGGGACTTCGCCCTTGAACTGCGTGGTCTGCCCAACGCCACAGAACATGAACAAGAGTGTTGCAACAGCAATAACGTGCTTCATGTGATCTTTCTCCAAATGATTATGCGTGCCGGCGCTGCTCAATTGGTGAACATGAAATTCAATATCAACTGAAGATGTGTGTATTCCCCTCTTTTTCCGATGTCAATGGGATTGCCTCCCCTAACAGGTCGTTCATTTCCTGGCCGCACACGGCGCAGGCCCACCCCCTCGATTCCTTGGATCGCCGAGGGCAATCAAGCCGCTGCCAAGGCCATGAAAAAGGCCGCCCCCATGGGCGGCCTTATAAGGAATATCCCGACCTGAAGGAGGGAGGGGGTCAGGAGTACCTTGCGGAAGGAGTGGCGCCTTCCTGCTGAGATGAGGTGGAAAGATACGAAGTGCTTTCCGAATCCAGGGGGAGAGGTTTCCCTGGCCCGTTCGGCTCCTTCGCAACTCCCCTGCCACAAGGAGCTATTGTTGTTGCTGTTTGTCCGAGCATGGACTGGAGCGTTTTACGGAGAAAACCCTGGAGGCGGCCAAGACTGCTCATGCTCGAACATGGGATCATTGGAATCTCCCGAACACTTGAAGCAACTGGTTGTCGTGGATGAGAACCCGCACCCGTTGAGTCTGCCCTTCCCGCCTTTCCTGGCTGTGGGGCCGGACCCGATGTACGGCCCCACAGAGTCTATGGGGGATCACT
>QZKZ01000218.1 GCA_004796465.1 Desulfovibrio sp. | reverse complement strand
TTTCCCGAGCCCATCGCGGCCCGGAACAATGCAGAGGCGGCCACGGCCATGTCCCTGGTGCAAGAGGTCATTGTCAGCGTGCGCAACATCCGGGGCGAACTGAACATCAAACCTTCGCTCAAGCTCCAGGTCCAGATCAGGACCGAGTCGGACCAGGCCTTGGAAATCCTGAGCACCAACCGCGAGGCTATCCGCACCCTGGCCAATCTCAACGGCATGAGCGCCGGACCCGATGTGACGCAACCCAAGGCCTCGGCCAGCGCCGTGGCCCAGGGCAACGAAATCTACGTGGAACTCGCTGGCGCAGTGGACTTTGATGCGGAACTGGCGCGCATGGACAAGGAACTGGCCAAGCTGGACAAGGACCTGACCATTGTCTCCAAAAAGCTGGCCAACGAAGGGTTCACCTCCAAGGCCCCGGCCGAGGTCGTGGAAAAAGAACGCACCCGCCAAGGCGAGTTGCAGGACAAGCAGGACAAGCTCACGGACCTGCGCGACCGGTTGGCTAAGGCCATGGGATAGAGGGAGAGAAACGGGATTGTGAACGGCATGATATATAGATCAGGGGGCGTTGCCCCCTCAACCCCCACCAGGGGCATGATGCCCCTGGACCCCCACCTGGACAAGGCCCAGCGCTTTGTCCGGCATGAGGGGTAAGGGCCTCGTGTCCATGGAATATGCCGATATTCTTCACAGACTCGCCCCCTGCGGCTTGTTTTGCGGCAATTGCGTGGCCTTTGCCGGCGGTGCGATCCAGGAGCACGCCCAGGCCTTGGCCGGGAAGCTGGGTGATAACTTCGGCGTATACGCCGAACGGTTTGCGGCCATGAACCCTGTGTTCGAGGGCTACAGCGCGTTCCGCGAGTTGCTGGACTATATGGCGCAGGGTTCCTGCTCGGGGTGCCGGGGCAAGGGCTGTTTGTTCAAGTCCTGCAAGGTCACGGAGTGCGTGCGCGACAAGGGCGTGGATTTCTGCTTCGAATGCAAGGAGTTCCCCTGCGAGACGCACTCCATGCCCCCGGGCCTGGCCGAACGCTGGCAAAAAAACAACGAAAAGATGCGAGATATGGGCGTGGGAGACTACTTTGACGCCTTTACAAATAAACCTCGATATCCCTGAAAAGCGAAAGCCCCCCAAATGGGGTCAAGGGGGATTTAGTGCCTCTTAGGCGCAAGCCTTAGAGGCACTTATCCAGCTCAGCTGGGCATCCCCTTGCGGGGTCCAGGGGCAGAGCCCCTGGTGGGGTTTGGGGCGAAGCCCCAATAACCTTCGGAGCAATCATGAAAGTATACCTACTCGGCGCGGGCCCGGGCGATCCCGAGCTGCTGACGCTCAAGGCCAAGCGCATCCTGGAGACCGCCGACGTGGTGGTCTGGGATTACCTGGCCAATGACGCATTGCTGGACCATTGCCGCGAGGACGCGGAATTCGTCTACGTGGGCAAAAAGGGCGGCGACCACACCCTGCCCCAGGACCAAATCAACCAGCTCCTGGTGGACAAGGCCCAGGAAGGCAAGGTGGTGGCCCGGCTCAAGGGCGGCGACCCCTACGTGTTCGGTCGCGGCGCGGAAGAAGCCGAGGAGCTCATTGAAGCGGGCTGCGACTTCGAGGTGGTGCCCGGCGTGACCTCGGCCGTGGCTGGCCCGGCCTATGCGGGGATTCCGCTGACACACCGCGACTACGCCTCCAGCGTGTCATTCATCACGGGCCACGAGAAGCCGGGCAAGGAAGAGTCCGCGCACAACTGGGATTCCCTGGCCAAGGGCACGTCCACCCTGGTGTTTTTCATGGGCATGAAGAACCTGCCCATCATCGCCAACAATCTTGTGCAGCACGGCATGGCTCCGGACACTCCCGTGGCCTTGGTCCACTGGGGCACCACCTGCCGCCAGCGCACCCTGGTGGCGGATTTGGCCACCGTGGCTGCCGAGGCCGAACGCTTTGGTTTCGGCCCGCCCTCGCTCATCGTGGTGGGGCACGTGGTCAAACTCCGGCCCAAGCTCAAGCGTTTTGAACGCAAGCCGCTCCTGGGCAAGGGCATTGTGGTCACGCGGGCGCGCGAGCAGGCCAGCTCGCTCCTGGCCATGTTGCAGGAGCACGGCGCCTGCTGCAATCAGTTCCCCACCATCCAGATCACACCCATGGACAGCTACGAGCCCCTGGAAAAGGCCATTCTGGCCCTGGCGCAATATGACTGGCTGATCTTCACCTCGGTCAACGGCGTGAAGTACTTCTGGAAGCAGCTTCTGGAGATCGGTCTGGATACGCGCATCCTGGGCGGCATCAAGGTGGCGGCCATCGGCCCGGCCACTGCCGACGCGCTCAGGGATCGCGGCGTCATGCCCGATTTCGTGCCGCCCAAGTATGTGGCCGAGTCCGTGGTGGCCGGGCTCCTGGAGCTGGGCGTCAAGGGCGCGAAGGTGCTCCTCCCCCGCGCCAAGGAGGCCCGCGAGGTGCTGCCCGAGGAACTGCGCAAGGCAGGCGCCGAGGTGGACATCATCCCCGTGTACGAGACCCTGCCAGCGGGCGAGGATGCGGACAAGGTGGTGGCGGCCATGGACAAGGGCGAAATCCACTGCGTGACCTTTGGATCGTCCTCCACGGTGGACAATTTCTTTTCCGTGGTGCAACCTGAGGTAATCAAGCGCAACCAGCCCGGAATCAAGCTGGCCTGTATCGGTCCGATCACGGCCAAGACCCTGGCCGGGTATGGTTTCTCAGCGGACATCCAGCCCGAGGATTTCACCATCCCCGCGCTGGTGGACGCCCTGGTTGCGGAGTTCGGCAGTACCGGCGAATAGCGGTATCCTATCTTGCGGAGGAGTCCATGACCCTGGACTTGGCGGTTGTTGTGTCGGGCGGCGGCTCGAATTTGCAGTCCATTATCGACGCCATTGAAGACGGCAGGCTCGACGCGAAAATCCGCGTGGTCTTGTCCAACAATCCTGACGCCTATGGCCTGGAGCGCGCGCGCAAGCACGGCATCCCGGCAGTGGGCAAGGACCACAACGCCTTTCCCTCACGCGAGATGTTTGATGAATTCCTCATGGCCGAGGTCAATGATTCGGGCGCGGACACCGTGGCCCTGGCCGGCTTCATGCGGCTGGTCACGCCCGGGTTTCTGGAGGCCTTTCCCCAGCGTGTCATCAACATCCACCCCGCGCTGCTGCCCAGCTTCCCCGGCGTGCACGGCCAGCGTGACGCGGCTGATTACGGCGTGCGCATTTCCGGCTGCACCGTGCACTTTGTGGATGAAAAGGTCGACCACGGCCCGGTGATCATCCAGGCTGCCGTGCCTGCCCAGTCCGATGACGATGGTTCCAGCCTGGGCAAGCGCATCCTGGCCTTGGAGCACCGCATCTATCCCCAGGCCTTGCAGTGGTTGGCCCAGGACCGGCTTCGCATCGAAGGCCGCCAGGTGATCCTC
>QZKZ01000202.1 GCA_004796465.1 Desulfovibrio sp. | reverse complement strand
GGCATCGAGTTCAAGGACACGGGCGCGCGCAGCGGCGGTGGACGCCGTGACGACCGTGGCGGACGCGGCGGCGGACGCCGTGATGACCGTGGCGGGCGCAGCGGTGGACGCCGCGACGACCGCGGTGGACGCGGCGGTGATCGTGGCGGACGCAGCGGCGGTGGTGGCGGCGGAGACCGCTAGCACCTTTCCGGCCCAATTCAAGAAACAAGGGGGGAGCGGCTCTGGCTGCTCCCCCCTTTCTCATGCGTGACGCCGGACGCGCTCCACCCTACTCGCCTTTGTCCCCGGCAGCGGCGTTGGTGCGGTCCACCCAGCCGTTGCCGCAGTGGCGGCAAGCCATGTAGTACACGGTTTTGCCAAAGGTGTCCGACATGTATTTGGCGGCCACGGCCGAACCGCCTTGGGAAATGGGCGCGGATACGAGGTATCCCACGAAGCCCCAGGCATAGCTGGGTTTGAATTTGGTGGACAACCCCAAGTTGGCCGAACCGCAACGCGGGCACTGCAAACGGCTCTCCTCGGGTTCCTTGAAGGGCTCACGATTCAGAACGTGCTCCAGGGCGATGTCCTGCAACGCCCCCAAGATGGCGCAGAGCTCCCACCACTTGAAGTTCCCGCCCGAGATATCCAATTCACCGCGATCACCCAAGTTCAGCAGGCTGATGCCCGCGCGGCTGAACTCCTGGCTCGGCAGGTCCGCGTAAGGGATGAAGCCGCGCATGGACATATTCTGGCGGTAGTGCAGCCCCTTGTCCGTGACCAACAGGTACTTGTCGTACTTGCCCAGAACCTTGAGACAAATGATCCCCAAGCAATTCTCCCCCTTGGGCACGTAGCCCGCCTTACGCGCCTCTTGCTCGCGCTTGGGCGGGATGTCCGGGATCACGTGCGTGCGCTGCCTGCTCAAATAGGGCTCCATGATGAAGGCCACGGCTTTTTCCAGGTCGTTGGGGCGGTTCCTGATACGCCGCATGTCCTGTCCGGGCCCCTTGGCCTCCAGCCCGTCCTTGAGCGCATCCTGC
The DNA here is from genome assembly GCA_004796465.1 of Desulfovibrio sp. Taxonomy (GTDB): domain Bacteria; phylum Desulfobacterota; class Desulfovibrionia; order Desulfovibrionales; family Desulfovibrionaceae; genus MADRE1. Next base: position 8,154 of record QZKZ01000202.1, on the reverse strand, counting down.
ACTGCCTTGATAAAGAGCATGCCCTCATCAAGCTTCATGGGAGTGAGAAACATGGAGATCTGGTGCTCGTGGTTCAGGATGATGGTGTCTTTGTTGGGCGCGGTCATGGAAGCGGTCATGAATTCGTCATAGGAAAGGAAGCCCCGCTTCTTTTTGCCCATGCAGTAGGTTACCCCGTCCTGGCCAAAAAGCATGCATTGCTTGCCACTGCCGCCCGAGGACAAGTCCACGACGCCGTAAACCGTATCCTCGCTGGACATGAAGCAGGATTGCAGTGCGTTATTGAGAATCTTGGGAGGGATATTTTCAAAGGGGTAAGCGCCCTTGTTTTCGCCGTATAGGGAGAGGACCTGGGGCACAACCTCAGCCGGATCAGTGGCCACGGCTCGGGGCGGGGGCGAGGTTTGGGGCGGTTTGGGCGGCCAGTCGTCGTCATCGTCGTCCCAGGACGCGGGTGGCGCGGAAGATTGCCGGGGCGGCCAATCGTCGTCCAGAGGGTCGTTCTGGGACGGCGTCTGTTCTTCGGGCGGTAAAGGCCGCGGTTCATTGGCTTGATCAGGCGCGGGTACTTCCGCCAATCCGCAGACCATGCCCGCAGCCTGAAATCGCTTGGCCAGCTCAGACCCGGCCTCGCGCTCCACACCACGCTTGACCACAACCCGCTTGCCGCTGAGCAAGGTTTCCACCTGGGACTCGGGGAGTTTGTAATGTTGCAGGAATACCTGGCGCACCTGATCCCGGCTCGCGCCCGGTTTAAGTTCCCCTGTGACGACCACGGCATAACGTTTTGACATCTGCAGGATTCCTCGGAGGGTAGATCGAACGTGGCGGTTTGGAAAATGACATGGCAGTTTGCAGCATGAAAGTGAGAACGGCGTTGAGGGCGTATTGGATCCGGGTTCTTTTGCGCATGGGAAGGATCTGTTGTGGCGTCAAGGGTCCGGCAAAGCCCGGCCCAGGACCATCACGTTCCCTTTACTCAATGGGATGCGGCACTTGTCCCACACCCGTAAATTGAATTCCCATGTCGGTATAGAATACCTTACCTTAACCCACGTTGCCCATATCGTAGACCATGGGAGCCTCAAGTTCAAGAATAGAGGGAATTTCAGTAATGAAAGGCGGCTGGGCGAGTGTCGTGAACGAAATGAGGGTTCCCGGCGCTTGCGGGGCCTATGAAATCGATGGGAACTGCTGTTGCTGCTCGCACTGTTGTTTCGGAATTACAATAACCCGAAGGGAGTCAATCTCCCCACGACATCCAGGTATCAAGAAACTGACCTGATGCCGATTCAGACCACGAACCCAAATTTCTCCACAAGCTCCGCAAGGGTGTAGAACACGAGGTCAACGCCCTTTTCCGAAAAAGAAGCGCACAAGCGATCCCGCTCTTGCGCGTCGGGTTTTTCATACCCAAGGTCATAGATGAAAACCGCTCGGACAGCCGTCCATTCCCGCCTGTGGGCCACAGCGTTAAGGCCTTCCAGCAGGCGTCCCGCAGCCTCGGCCACGCTGAATCCCTTTTCCCGCACAATGGTCACGTCCACGAGAACCGTATTCATGGCGGATTCAATGAGTCCATCAAAGGGAAGGGAGCGGCCCGAGTTTCCCTGGAAGCGCACCTGGCGCATGACAGCGCCCTGGAGCCGCTCCTGGAGGTCCTGGAACGCCAAACTTTCCGCCACATATGCCCGCACCACGTCGTTGCCAAAGGCCAGTTCCGGCTTGAAACTGATCTTGCCCTGGGGCAAGGCCTGGGCCAAGCTCCCCTGGGGTTCGAAAACCACGGCAGCGTCACTGGTCAGTTCCAAGGCAGTGAAGGGTATGTTCCCGGAGACTTGAACCCCCTCATTGTCTTGGGTCACATTCAGCTCGTTGTTGCTTTGCGAGGGGTATTTCCGGGCGAATTCCCTGCCGCGCAGTTCCAAGGCGATCTTGCCGAATTCACCGGCCTGCTTGTAGTCCTTTGGCGCGTAGAGCTTTTCATGATGCTTGGAAACCAGTCGATAGAACACGATAAGGACAAGGAGCGGGAAAAGCGTGATGAACCAAATCACGATCTCCTTGTGCCGTGAGCCCAGTTCTTCGGCTGATAGCGCAAACAGGAGGGAACTGACTGAATAGATGAGAAAGATGAACAGGGCCAAGATGCCGAGAGGATTTTTCGCCGCCCATTTCGGTGCTTCCATACCGCCCTCTCAGAATGGTCAATATACATCAGGATTCTTGGGGTGCGGCTCAGACGCAAACCTCCACCAATCTCCTGTATGCAGCCGGAGAAATATTTCGTCAACGCTAAAGAAAATCCTTACCCCACATCATTTCATTCCATTTTTATTAAGCAGTCCCGTTTTCACAAGCACACTCGCCCCCTGGAAGCAGGCCGCCAAGATGTCGGGACGCGCCAACGCTTTGGGCGGGGTGAAGACCGTATTCCTCGGAAAGAGGGCTGATCTCTTCTTGACCTCATACCACTCCATGCTCATTAAGAAACGGCCCGTACTTCTTGTCCGTGCCCTGGATGTGCTGCACCAGCCAATCCTTGAGAAAGCGCATGACCTCCATGGTCACCTTGGCCGTGCCCGACTCAAGGCCTTGCTTGAAATCCACCACCTTGGCCACGAACTGCTCGTGGATTCGGGCGTGGGCCTCGGCTTCCGGGTAGCCGTACTTGGCGAACAGATCTTCCTCGGTCTGGAAATGGCTCACAGCATATTCAGCAAGCTCGTTGACGATATCAAGCATGAGTTGCTCGGATTCGCCGCGTTTCATGGCGTTGTTGAGCTTGTTGATCAGATCCACGAGCACCTTGTGCTGGCCGTCTATCAGTTCGACACCCACGGACAGGGCGTCGGTCCACTGCACGAGTTGGTCGCCGATGGAGCTGCTCAGATCGCCCCCGGCCAAACCCTGGATGATACTATCAAGTTCCTCCACTGACGCGGTGATGCCCAGAAGATTTCGGGTCGCCTCTTCCATGTGCGAGTGGGTTTCTCCAGCCACGCTGGTGACGTCGGACACTGCCCGGTTGATCTCCTCGCTGACCTGGCTCTGCTCTTCCGAGGCCGTGGCGATGGACTCGACCTGCACTGCGGTGTTGTCCACAATGCCCACGATGTCGTCCATGTAATTGCCCGAGGCCACGGCCGTGGTCGCGCTACGGGTGATGTCCTCGGCAGCGAGGTCCACGGCTTCCACGTTCCGCGCGGCATGGGTCTGGATGGACTGGACCGCGCTTTCCACTTCCTTGGTGGCGGTCATGGTCTTTTCCGCCAGCTTGCGCACCTCGTCGGCCACCACAGCGAATCCCCGCCCTGCCTCACCGGCGCGGGCGGCTTCAATAGCGGCGTTGAGCGCCAGCAAGTTGGTCTGGTCCGCGATGTCGTTGATCACACCGATGATCTGGCCAATGTTGGCAGCGCGCTCGCCCAACTCGCCCATGGACTCCTTGAGACTGACAAACCCTTGCTCCACCTTCTGGATGGAGCTGACCGCCTCGCGCACGCCTTCCGCACCTGTTTGCGCGTTCTTTTTTGAGGTCCCGGCGCTTTCCGCGGCATCCGAGGCGTTTTTCGCGATTTCCACCACGGTGCTGGTCATTTCCTCCATGGCGGTGGCAGTCTCGGTCATGCGGTCCCGCTGCAGTTCCACACCCGAGGACACCTTGGCAGTCATTTCCGCCAGTTCATTGATGGCGGTGAATATCCTGCCTGAACTGTTTCGCGCTTTATCCGCGCCTCTTTGCATCTGATCGAGCAGAGTCCGGGACTTCCCTTCCTGGGCCTTGGCTTCCTCAAGAGCGCGTTGGGTTTCATCGGCGCGGCGCTCCGCTTCTTCGCGGCTGGTCCGCAAAGCTTGGGAAGCAGTATCAAGCCCGTTGACCATGGCCACGATGGCGTCGCGCAATTCGCCCAACTCCAACCGGAAGTTTCCTGTGAGTTCGGCCTTACGGTTCCCCTTGCCGACTTTGTGAACATAGTCGCCCAGGGCATTGAGAGGATTGAAGAGATGGTGGAGGACCCCATAGAGGCTGATACAAGCCGCTCCAATCCCAAGGCAACACGACCCTACAATAAGCCAAGCCATGAAGCCGTCAGATTCCTGGAACACCCCACCAAGGATCAACCCGGCGAGAAGAAGAATAAATATCAACAAAATACAGACCAACGACAAGACAAGACGGCGCTTGATTCCCATGATACAGCCCCCCTGCTGTTAGTGTGCCGCACCAGGTCATGGCTACGTATCATGCCCGGTTTTACCGAATGTATTTCCTGCGGCTCGGTCCTTTTTTTCCTGGCGACAAATCCTAACAGTTTAGGCTAGTTGCATACTCCACTTTGCATGTATTAGGCCTGAAGGCAAAGCTGCCTCAGCCCATTCCCCTCAGAGCAGTATACCCAAATTTATCGCCGAGAAACAAGTCTCCTTCGCAGACAGCTCAATACTCGTGTTGTGTGGCAATACGCTTGAATTTTTGCTAAGATAGGGCATCCTTCAATATACTTTATTTTTATCAATACGTTACAGTGAGCCCGCTATGGTGGAAAGCTATGAAGTTGTTGCATGGGTGATTGCAACGGGAGTGTTGACCATTCTCGTCATGTTCCGTGAAGAACTGAAGCTGATACCCCATGCCGGCCCGTTAAAGATAGCGTTCCTTTGTATGTATATTGGATTGATGCTGACCATTCTTGAAGGGTTCACCTGGTTCGGCGTACTTAACACCCTAGAGCATATATTCAATTTCGCCAGCGCCGTTGCATTTGTATTTTGGGTGTATTTGGTTACTGAAAGAGGTGCCAATAAGACATGATCCACATAGGAGTTATCAACCTCTGCGGATTAGCCGCCGCCTTGGCGGGTGTGGTGATCTTATTGATGCGCCAAGGCCGCCTCCGGGGCAAGGCCAGTGTTGTACTCATCCTGGCCATGCTGCTGTGGGCATCCTTTCACTCCTTGTCCAACAGCCTGGAATGGTTGGGCGTCACAGCCGCCCTTGACGCCTTTGAAGATTACTTCCAGGTCATGACCCCCGCGTTCTGGGGCTTTTTTTTCTATGCCCTGCTCGTGAAAGCGCAGGTTATCACTCGCCGGGAAAACGAACTGCGGCTTCGTGAGAGCGAAGAACGGCTGTCCCTGGCCGTGAAAGGGGCGAACATCGGGCTTTGGGATTGGTGGGTGCAAACCGGCGACCTGTTCATCAACGAACAATGGGCCGCCATGGTCGGGTATTCCAAGCAGGAGTTGATGCCCGCAAATATTGACACGTGGAAGGATTTGACGCACCCCGGCGACCTCGCCGAGGCGGAACGTCTGATTCAACAACATTTTCAAGGCGAAACTGAGTACTACGAAGCAGAAATCCGCATGCGGCACAAACACGGCCATTGGGTCTGGATTCTTGTTCGGGGCCAACTATTCTTACGCGGACAAGACAATCTCCCCCTGCGCATGTCCGGCGTTCACCAAGATATCTCCAAAAGAAAACTCGCTGAAGAAGCCACCCGCGATGAGGCTGCCCGCCGAAAAGTGCTCATGGATACGACCAAGGACGGTATTGCCATTTTCAACCTGGAACATACGGTAGTCGACTCGAACCAAGGTTTTGCCGACATGTTGGGGTACAGCTTGGATGAGGTCGTCGGCATGCACACGTGGGATTGGGATGCAAATATGACCAAGGAAGAACTCCTGGCAAACTTCAGTGAATTCAAATCCATACGCACAACTTTCGAGTCTCGTCACAGGCGCAAGGACGGCTCCATTTATGACGCCGAGATCAGCGCGAGCGGTGCGATCGTGGGAGGGGAGCCCTTTGTTCTCACCATCATCCGGGACATCACCGAACGAAAGGCCATGGAAAAGAGCTTGCTCCTGGCCAAGGACCAGGCCGAAGCCGCCAACAGGGCCAAGTCGGAGTTTCTCGCCAACATGAGCCACGAGATCCGGACCCCGCTCAACGGCATCTTCGGCATGCACCAACTGCTGCTGACCACCCCCCTGAATCTGGAGCAACAGGATTACGTCAACAACGCCATCCAATCCTCCCAGCGGCTGGCCCGGCTGCTGACCGACATCCTGGACCTTTCCCGGGTAGAGGCGGGCAAGCTGACCCTGTACGAAGAGCCTTTTGACGTTGGCCATACGGTTCAGCGGATATGCAGCCAGTTCAGCAGCACTGCGGCCAAGACAGGAGTGGAGCTGGCTTGCGAGATAGATCCGGGTCTGCCCCAACAACTGCTGGGGGATGGCGCGCGGGTGCAGCAAGTGCTGACCAACCTGGTGGACAACGCTTTGAAATTCACGGGGGCGGGCAAGGTGACCCTTGAGGTGATTTTCCTCTCGGCTCATGCTCAGGAGCAATTACGAGTCCTGTTCATCGTTACTGACACGGGCCTTGGTATTGCCGACGAAAAAATTGACTCCCTGTTCGCCCCCTTTACCCAGGTCAGTGAAGGGTTCACCAGGGATCAGCAAGGCGCGGGACTCGGATTGTCCATATGCAAGCATTTGGTCCTGCTCATGGGCGGCTCCATGGACTTGGCCAGCGAGTCCGGCAAGGGGACTTCCGTTTATATCTGCCTCCCCTTCAAGCCCTCCCACCCCACCCTGATCCGGACTACTCTCGTTGAAGAGTCCGAGAAATCACCTCTCCAGGCCCACTCTGCATTGGTGGTTGAAGACGACTGGATCAACCAATTCGCCATTGCCAAGCAATTACGCAATCTCGGACTGTCAGTGGTCACTGCGGCAAATGGCAAGGAAGCCTTGGATACCCTGAAACACGGCCAATACGACCTGGTCTTCATGGACATTCAGATGCCGGTCATGAACGGTATCGAAGCCACCCGGGCTATACGCGGCGGCCAAGCAGGCGAGGAGAACAAGGACATTCCGATCATCGCACTGACAGCTTACGCCATGGCCGGAGACAAGGAACGCTTGCTAGCGGAAAATATTGACGCCTATCTTTCCAAACCTCTGGAAATTGAAAAATTATTCGAAGCCTTGGACGCCATTTCCAGCAGGTTCCAGTAACACCCCCGTAGACTCCCCCCAGGGGTAAAAATCAAGCCATGGCCGCAAAGGTCACGGACACCAACCCGGTCACTTTGCCTCTTTCGACGTCATCGGCCAGGCGGTGCAGGATGCGGGCCTGGACCTTGGCTCCGGCTTGGTCCGGGCTGTCGCCCGTAGCCGTGACGCCGGGCATCTCCAGGACCGTGGCCCGCCAGCGGCCGTTGTTGTGTTCGCGGATATCCAGGGTGTAGCGCATTATTTTTCCTCCTTGAGAGTACCTCTTGTTTTTAGCCGCTCCGTACAGTTTCCGGCAAGAAATAAGACAAAACTTTGCTCTTTTTTTAATTCCCCTCTTGAATAAGCGTTAAAAATGGTGCAAGGAGGGTAGCATCAAAAAACCCTTTACCCTTTGATTCGAGGAGCACCATGCGTCCCTTCACATCCCTTGTCGTTGTTATCCTTGCCCTGTTGGTCCTTGCTATTGCCTCGCCTGCTTCGGCGCAGGACAGCAACATGTTCACTGCCCTGCCCTCCCTGCGCACCGCAACCATTACCGGCTTTACCCGCGCCCACACCACCATGGCCTTGGTGTCCGAAGTCTCGGCCAAGGTCGTGGAACTGACCGTGGACATGGGTGACAGCGTACCCGAAAACGGAGTGGTCGCCCGCCTGGACGACACCTTTGTCATGCTCGACCTGGAAGCCAACCGAGTGTCCCAAGCCAGCAAACGTTCTTCCATCGAATACTTGGCCAAGGAAACCTCCCGGTACCGCGATCTGGTCTCGGGAGAAAACGCGGCCCAAACCACCCTGGACAAACTGGAAAACGACCTCACACAGGCCAGGTTGGCCTTGCAGGAACTGCAGGTCGCGGAAAACAGGCTGGAGGAACAGCTCAGCCGCTACACGGTCCAAGCCGAGCCTGGCCGTTTGGTCATGGAACGTTTGGTGGAGGAAGGCGAATGGGTGTCCTCGGGCCAGACCCTGGCCCGGGTCGGCGACTTTTCCACCCTGCTCGTGCCCTTTGCCCTGGCCCCGGATGAGTATGCCTGGCTCATGGCCCAGGAAGGCAGCATCGGCCTGCGCACCTTGGGTTTGGGCGGCCAGGAGATCATGATTCCGGCGTCCATT
>QZKZ01000082.1 GCA_004796465.1 Desulfovibrio sp. | reverse complement strand
GGGCATGCCCGTGTACTTCGTGCACCGGGAAGAATATTACGGCCGGCGCTACTACTACACCAACTACAAGGGCGATTACTTTGACAACTGCGAGCGCTTCATTTTCTTTTCCCGGGCCATCCTGGAGTTCTGCAAGATCATGGAGACGCCGCCCGCCATCATCCACTGCAATGACTGGCAAACTGCCTTGGTGCCCGCGTTCCTCAATTATTGGTCCCAAGGCGATCCCTATTGGTGGTCCACCCGCACGGTTCTCTCCATCCATAATTTGGCGTTCCAGGGTCAGTTCTCCTCGCGGCTTTTCGAGAATTCGGGCTTGCCTGCCCATGCCTGGCATATTGACGCTGCTGAGTTCTGGGGGGATTTCAACCTGCTCAAGGCAGGGATCGCCTACGCGGACAGCATCACCACGGTGTCGCCTTCGTATGCGGAAGAAATCCTGTCCCCTGAGTTTGGCTGCTCCTTGGAGGGCATTCTCAACAAGCGTTCGGCAAGCCTGACCGGAATCCTCAACGGAGCGGATTACGAAGTCTGGGATCCGGGCCAGGACAAGTTTCTGCCCGCCACCTACTCGGTGGGCTCCATGCGCGGCAAAAAGCAGTGCAAGGAAGCTCTCATCAATGAAATGGGCCTCAACCCCTTTCTCATGGACCGGCCCATTCTCGGGTTTATTGGCCGCCTCAGGCAGCAAAAGGGCATTGACCTGCTGCTGGACATCTTTACCGAGGTCATTGAGCACAACGTGGGCATCGTGGTTCTGGGCGAGGGCGCGCACGAATACGAGGAGCGCCTGCTGCGGCTCATGGAGGACTACCCCCTGCGCCTGGCCGCCAACATCGGCTATACCGAGGACTTGGCCCACCGCATCCTGGCGGGCTGCGACATCTTTCTCATGCCCTCGCGCTACGAGCCCTGCGGCCTGACCCAGATGTACGCCCTGAGCTACGGCACCCCGCCCGTGGCCACGGCCGTGGGCGGCCTCAAGGACACCATTGTGGGCTATCCCCATACCCAGGCCACGGGCTTTTTTTTCAACAGGGCCGAGCCCGAGCCCTTTCTTGACGGCATCCGCCAGGCCGTGGATGCCTGGGAGCGGCCCAACGTGTGGAACCGCATCCGCAAGAGGGCCATGCAGCAAACCTTTTCCTGGGACAAGTCCGCAGCCAACTACGTGACCCTGTACAGGGGCCTGGGCGCGGACATCTAAGCCCTCCCGCAGGGCGTCCCTATTGGAGCACCATTGATGACCACCATGACCACCCGCCCCGTGCATATGGAGCCCTTTGACCTCTACCTGTTCGGCCGAGGGGAACATTACGACATCTACCGCTACCTGGGCGCGCACCCGCATGAGCAGGAGGGAGAGTCCGGCTTTCGTTTCGCGGTCTGGGCGCCCAACGCCCGGAAGGTCTTTCTCACCGGCGAGTTCACGGAATGGCGGCACGGGGAATTGGAACTCTATCCCGTGGGCGTGTCCGGCATCTGGGCCGGATTCGTGCCGGGCATGGAGCCGGGCGAACTCTACAAATTCGGCGTGGAGCAGCAGGACGGCCGGGTCGTGTACAAGGCCGACCCCTATTCCTTTTACGCTGAGCTGCGGCCCGGAATCGCCTCGCGCACCTGCCCCCTGGACACCTACCAGTGGAACGACGAGGACTGGATGACCCGCCGCCGCGAGCAGGGACTGCCCCTGGACAAGCCCGTGTCGGTCTATGAAGTGCATGCGGGCTCCTGGAAAAAACATCCGCAGGAAGGACCCGGCTTTTACTCCTACCTGGAGTTGGCCGAGCATCTCATCCCCTACGTGCGGGACCTGGGTTTCACCCATGTCCAGTTCTTGCCCCTGGCCGAGCACCCCCTGGACGAATCCTGGGGCTACCAGACCAGCCATTATTTCGCGCCCACGTCCCGGTTCGGCACGCCAGACGAATTCCGGGCCATGATCGACCGCTTCCACCAGGCCGGGATCGGTGTGCTCCTGGATTGGGTCCCTGGCCATTTCCCCAAGGACGAGTGGTGCTTGGGCCGATTTGACGGCACGGCCTGTTACGAACACGAAGACCCGCGCAAGGGCGAGCATCCGGATTGGGGCACCTTTATCTTCAACTATGGCCGCAACGAGGTGCGCAATTTTCTGTTCGCCAACGCCCTTTACTGGCTCAAGGAATTCCACATCGACGGCCTGCGCATCGACGCCGTGGCCTCCATGCTCTACCTCGACTACTCCCGCGAGGACGGGGACTGGATCCCCAACCAGTACGGCGGCAAGGAGAACCTGGAAGCCATTGATTTCCTCAAGGAACTGAACCGGGTGGTGCACGGGCATTATCCCGGCGCGATCATGGTGGCCGAGGAATCCACGGCCTGGCCCGGCGTGTCGCGGCCCCTGTATTCCGGCGGCTTGGGCTTCACCTTCAAGTGGAACATGGGCTGGATGCACGACACGCTCGAATACTTTTCCAAGGAGCCTGTGCACCGGGCGCACCACCACAACAGCCTGACCTTTTCCATGCTCTACGCCTTTTCCGAGAACTTTATGCTGCCGCTGTCCCACGACGAGGTGGTGCACGGCAAGGGCGCGCTGGCGTCCAAGATGCCGGGCGACTTGTGGCAGCAGCAGGCCAACCTGCGGGCCATGTACTCCTACCAGTGGGCGCATCCCGGCAAGAAGCTGCTGTTCATGGGCTGCGAGTTCGGCCAGTGGAGCGAGTGGAACTCCCAGGGCGAGCTGGATTGGGGGTTGCTTGCCCATGCCAACCACCAGGGCATTCATGATGTGGTGCGCGATCTGAACCAGCTGCTCAAGGACGAGCCAGCCATGCACCGCAATGACCATGACTGGACCGGATTCGACTGGGTGGATTTCTCGGACTACCAGGCCTCTGTGATCAGTTTCCTGCGCCGCGCCGAGCATGCCCGGCCCGTGTTGTGGGTCTTCAACTTTACTCCGGTGGTGCGGTACAGCTACGCCATTGGCTGTCCGCACGGCGGCTGGTGGCGCACGGTGTTCAACTCGGACAGCGAGTATTACGGCGGCACCAACGTGGGCGTTCCCGGCGTGCAGGCCCAGGAGGGGGCCTATGGCCGCTCCCATGCGCTGACCGTGGATTTGCCGCCTTTGGCGGCGTTGGCGTTTGCGCCGGAGTAGGGGATGAGTCTTTATAAAGGGGCAGTCTTGGGGAAAAGCTCTTAGGCTTTTCTGTTACTGTACTCTGTTACCCATTTGTCGAGTTCTTCAAAGTCGTTTTTGATTTCATCAATATCGGGTACACTCGGCGAAGCCTCAAAGGGTTGATCGTGAAGGTATGAAGAGTATTTTCCAATTGTATATTTTAAAATCATGATATCTCGTTCGCAAATTGTTGTTAATTTGCTTAAGTCAATATTGGTGAGTAGCCTGTGGTTATAACGCTTGACTACACCACAAAAAAGAACTTCTTCAAAGCAGCGTTCTGCCGCCATTCTTAAGTGACGAACGAGCGATATATTTAATGCGTAATATATGTCTAAATGTCCTTTCCTAAAATCTGTTTCAGATTGTTGAATAATATCTCGAATCCTTCCACATCTTTTTTTGTAGCAAAGTATCTCTAGTGGTAGGTCGTCAATTACGACGCCACAGTTCTGATTCTTTCTTAGAAGCATTAAAAGCTGATTATTGTTTTTTGTTTCCTCATTTAGTAAGAGCATAAAGTGAATGTCGTGAGTAAAAACTATTATCTGTTGGGCTGTAGAGAGGCCACCAAGTGCCTCCGCCATGCTCCGACGCCTTTTGTGGTCAAAAGAAGACATTGGATCGTCAAAAATTATTGTTGAAGTGTTTGAAGTTGCTTCAAGTTCAGCCAAGAATGCAGCAATAGTTACAGCTTTAAGTTCACTTTCGCTGGCGATATCTTTTATTGAGGCGGAAGAGTTGATGTTCTGTAGCGCAATTTTATAGTATACTTTCCCTTTAGTAGGCCTTGCCTTCTCAATTGCGACTTTTATAGAGGCGGGACAAAGAAGGTTGGCCCACTTAGAAAAAGATTTAATGAGTGCTGTAGTAGTATGTATGGTGCTTAACTCGTTGAGAGCACTTGTAATCTTGTTGGTTTTAGTTGATGATGTGGCCTCTTCTAAAAAATGTAAAGCTCTCTTATTGTGTACTGCTTCTATGACTTTGTCTTTTCTGGCGTTGAGAATTTGTTTTGCCTTTAAGTTTCTTAGCTCATTTTCCATTGTTTTGCATTCACTGGCGTCAAGAGATGCCTCTAAGTGGGCTAATAACGAAGAAGTATTGTCAAGGGCCACTGTTATGGCTTCTATGGTGAACTTCGCTTCAGGAAGTGGTGTACAAATATTCTCATTTAAATAGTTTTGTGCAATAGTTTTAAGTGACTGAAGTAGGGAGGAAGTTTTTAATACCTCAGTAGAGACATTCTCATTGTTAACTAAAGATGCAGATTGCTCTAAAATTCCAATGTCGATGTCTGTGATAGTTTTAGACAATTTCAATAGCTCTGAGTGCTTTGCTGATATCTCTCCCGATAGACTACTACTAACAAAGTTGTGGAATCTATTCATCCTCTTTTTTGCACTACTGCTAATAGGCTGTTGGCATAGCACGCACTTGTCAATGCCTTCATCAGATGGGTAGTCAAGATTCTTATAAGCATAGTGGTATGAAAAGTGTTCCGCAGAGAACAATAACTCTTGCCATGCTTTGCTGCCTGTTCCAGGTAAATCAGAGTCAGAGAATGCTTGAGCTTTCGATTTTTCGACTAATTCTTCCAGGAGATGCACTTCTTGAATGGTGTGATTATATGCGCGAATAAAGTTATCATTTATCAATCTAGATATGGCAAGTGCTTTAGTGTGAATTTGGTTTAGTATTGTTAATTGCGTTTTTAATAGTTCTATTTTACTTTTCGGATCACTTTCTTGTAGTATAGATTCAAATTTCTCTTTATTTTCAACATCAGTTGCGGTAAAGCTGCATAAGTTTGTTATTTCGTCATCTGTTGTCGATATGTCGATGCTTTTAAGTTTTGTCATGACATCTGTATTTTCTAAATCAGATGGCATCTCTGGAAGTGTAGAGTCGATTTTGGATTTTTTATCACTGAGTAGAGTTGCGACCCTGTCGCAGATTATTACTAGCCAGTGCAGCTTATCGAGACCGAAAGGGAGGTATTCTATTTCATTTTGTCTTGAAATAAAAGCGTTTATACTTTTGTTGTCATAAATATTCACTTTATATAGGTCTTCACAATTTGACACATCGTCAAGGCTGCACGACTTAGAATCTTCACCAACTTTGTAGTTTATGGTCGCCTCTAGTGTGCTGGTTGGATTGAATACATTGCCTAGCGTTAAGCTGTCTGGAATATCACCTTTGTATCTACAGAATTTTTTAGATTGCGTGAAAAGCTCGTTTTTCCGGAAGCGTTTTCACCATAAATAATTGTAAGCCCAGTTTCTTTGAAGGTCAGTGAGGAGTCGTCGATGATAGTACTTATCCCTCTGACATTCTCTATTGAGCATATAGTAACATGATGATTTTTAGCTTCCTCCGTAGAATGGTTAAAGTTTTTACACGTTATTTCTTGTTTTTCATCACAATCACTAATATTGTACTGTCCTAAGACTAAATCTAGAGCATATTCATACAACTCATTTGCTGGTATTCCTCTAAAAAGATGGCTAAGAATTGTTTGTTGCCATTGAGGTAAGCATTTTGACCAAGTTATAATTTCTCGTTTTATCATTTTGCAACCCGAATTATTTTAAGTTAAATGCATAGATCGAGAAGGTGTAATCTGAACGAATTGAGAATTTTGAAAAGTACTATCATTAGAACCAGAATACTCCCCATTTTTGCAGGAGTATTCTGGTAGTCCAAGCCGCCTGGGCGGCGAGATCGCAGAACCTACCCCTGCGCCGCCACCTCCGCCGTCACAAAGGTGAACATGGTCGAGACCGGCATGTCCCTGCTTTGACCCCGGAAATACTTCTCCTTGCAGGAAACAGCCGAGACCGCGCGCACATCCCGGAAACCCCGTTGGGCGAAAAAGCCCTCCAGCTCAGGCTCATTGACGCCGAACATGAGGGATGAGCCTTCCTGCTCAACAAAACGCTTGAGATTTTGCGCTTCAGGCAAGGGGCTCGTACCGTCAATGACCGAGGTGGGGAATACGTCGGCCACAAAAGCGCTGCCCGGGGCAGAAGCCTTGGCAATGAATCCGAGCAGGCCGTCCACGGCTGGGGGCGGGATGTACATGAGCAAACCCTCGGCAATGAACAGGGATTTTGCCGAAGGATCGTAGCTGCTCGCCAGGAGCTTCTGGTCGAGCCGGTCCTGGCCGAACACCACCGGCACGTACACGACATGCTGCGGAGAAGAGTCGAGAATCCGCTCCATGGTGGCGATCTTCACGGCCTGGGTCTCGGGGTGGTCAATCTCGTAGAACCTGAAGTTGTTCCCGGCTGCCTCAAGCCGGTAGGGCCTGGTGTCGTACCCCGCGCCTATGCTGACCACTTGGCTGACGCCTCTAGCAATGCACGCCGTCATCAACTCGTCAATGAAACATATCCTGGCCACGAGCGCGCCACCCGCGCCGGGCATGAGCTCTTCGTACCTGGCGCGCTCGGACCCGGCAAAGTCGGGGTCGCGAAATCGTTTTTGGGTTTCCGGGTCAAAGAAGTGTTCGGCATAGGGATCGGCAAAAGGCCGGTCGCTTTCCGGCAGGTTGGTAATAAAGGCCCTGAGGCTGGCGATTTCAAGGGCCATTTTTTTGGGGTCTCTGTCCGCCATGAGGTTTCTCCTTGGTGTTCAGGATTCAGGGCACGGTTTGGCGAGCTGGGAGACAGCTTGCTAAAAAGATCGGGACAGCGTGGCCCTTGCGGAAAAGCAAAAAAAGACAGCAGTGCGAGAGAGCGTTGTGAAGCAGCAGTCGTCAGGATGAGCTGGTTTTCTCCACCACCTCGCCCAGCACCCTGACCAAACTCTTGAGTTCCACGGGCTTGGCTACGTGGGCGTTCATGCCCGCGCTCCTGAACTCTTCGGTGTCCCCGGCCATGGCGAAAGCGGTCAGGGCGATTATCGGAACATCGGCCTTGTCCTGGCCCGCTTGGCCCGCCCGGATGGCCTTGGCCGCTTCCACACCGCCCATCCTAGGCATCTGTACGTCCATGAGCACCACATCAAACGTGCCCTTGCCAAGGGCTTCCAAGGCCAACTCGCCGTTTTCCACGGCTGTTACTGAGGCATGGGCCTTTTCCAGTAAACGTGTGGCCGCGATACGGCTGACCAAATCGTCCTCAGCCAGGAGGATGCTGAGTCCGCGGGGACAAGAAGCCATTTCAAGTAACTCCGTGGAAGCTTGTGGCTTGGTGTCTTGCGGAACAGGAAAGGGAATGCTGGCGTACACCGTGGTGCCCTTGCCCTCGGTGCTGACAATGGCGAGGTTCCCGTTCATGAGGTCTATGAGGCG
>QZKZ01000422.1 GCA_004796465.1 Desulfovibrio sp. | reverse complement strand
TCGGTATCGGATTCAAGGCCGGGTTCGTCGGCTCCGTTGTCTGGCCCCCCAAAGCGCTCGCGCCAGAGCCGGATGTAATGCCCGCCCCAAAGGATCAGCGACATGTTGTACTCGAGCCAGAGCATGAACAGCACGATACCGGCCAAGGACCCGTAGACCCGCGAATAGTTGGGCAGGGACAGGAAGATGCGAGCGAACAGGATGGTCAGCACCTGGGACAGCCCGGAAATGAGCATGGACAGGAGTACCGTGGCGGCTATGGACGCCTTGCGCGGCAGAAAAAGCCGGTATGTGAGAAAAATGAGGATCCATAGGCCGAGCCAGGTCCAGAATTCCGGCCAGACAGCAAAAGGCAGCCAATCCGGTGATACATAGCCGCCCAAGTGCATGAGCAGCATGGCCCCCACGAGCAGGAAGCCCATGAAAGGCCCCACCAGCCACGGCAAGGGGTAGCGCCAGCGGCCCTTTTTGTGGTCGTGTTCCCTGGCCCAGGGCAGAAGCATGCTTGACTGGAGCACCGCAAAAAACAGTCCCGAGGTCCAGACGATAAAGCCCAAGCTCATCCAGCCCAATCCCTTCGAGCCCTGGACCAACTGCAGCAACCGCTGGTGCAGGAGTTCCTGGACCCAGGGCACCACATACTCGACCATTTTGTCGGTGAACGCCTGGAGCTGGTCCGGGTCGCCCCAATAAAACTCACCGGCCACGGCAAGGCCGAGGAACACCACAGGGATAAAGGACATCAAGGCGTAAAAGGCAAGGGCAGCGGCCTGGGTCACGCCCTGGTACCGCAAAAAGGCCTTCATGGCGGCCCAGCCCACGGTAACGATTCGCTCTATTGCCCGGATAACCATCATGGCCGCGCCCTATTGTTTGATCACCAAACGCACGTAGAGGTCGCCTTTCCATGGGCCGAACTTGCGGCCCAAGCCCTTGAGGCGCAAAGGGCGGCCAATGACATAGTCCGAGGGCAAGGTCACGTCCACGGATCTGGACTTGCCGGACCAGCCCCGGTCCACCTGCAAGCGCAGCTTGGCCCCGGAGCGCAGCACGGACGGAGCTACTTCCACGGTCTGCTCGTCGTCGAGCCAGCCCTTGACCCAGGACTTGACCCCCTTGGCTATGCCGTGGGTTAAATCAAAGCGGGTTTCCTTGTCGCCCCAGCCCACGCGCAAATCGCGGCTCGTGGTGGTGCCGGGATTGGCGGCCTTGCCGCCGGACTTGCGGATGGACGCGTAGATGTCCTCGAACACCTGGCGGGCAAAGGGATCGCCCAGGATGTCCTTGAGCACTTCCTCTTGGGTGGGCTTGCGGCCGGGGCGGCGGCTGGCTCCGCTGGTTTGGCCGCTGCGCTCTTGCCGCGCCTCGCGTCGCGCCGAAGGTCCGGCACCCGGTGGTTCGGCCTGGCGCTCCCTGGCCTGCCGTTCCTTGGCCGAGGCCCGGTCGGCACGGCGCTGTTCCCGGCTGGGCGGCGGTTCGGCCTGGAGATGGTCCTTGAGCAGGACATAGGCTTCGTTGATGCGCTGGAAATGTTTGGCCGCGTGGGGGTCGTCGGGATTGAGGTCGGGATGCAGGGCAAAGGCCATCTGGCGGTAGGCCTTTTTGACCTCGTCCAAGTCAGCGCCCTGGTCCAGGCGCAGGATGCGGTAGCCTTCCCGTAAATTCACGTTGGCTCGCTTGGCTTATTCCTTGAGCAGGCTCTGGATGTCCACGCGCAGGGCCTCGGGCCGGTCCGGCCCGGAGCGGCTCGCCAGGTCGTTGTCGCGCAGGTACGTCGCGCCTTGGCGCGTGAACTCCTTGTGGCTGACACGCGAGTTGAGGCCAGGGCAATAGTCCTGGGCCAACTCCCAGCTCACCGCGTCCACCAAGTTGCCGCGAAAAAAGGGCCAGGCCCGGCAGATGTCGGGCCGCGCCTCGTGCACCGAGCACAGTTCGTTGTGATGGAAGACGCAGTACTCGTCGTCCCCGACTCGCAAATGGGGCTTATAGCCACGGGTTTCAGTGTACCTATCCAAAAACTCGGACACCGTCATCCCCATGTGCGCGCTGAGGCGTTCTTGATCCCGTTCGTCCAGCACGATGCCGCCCTTGCCCCGGCAACACTCGCCGCAGCAGGTGCAGGAAAAAGCCTGGCCATTGCCGTCACTACTCATGGAAAAAGTCTCCCGTGTTCGCGCATGATGCAACGGTCCTCCACCACCTTGACCGGCCCCTTGGCCAGGAGCTGCTTGGCGGTCTCGTTGCGCACGCCGAGCTGCATCCAAAAGCACAGGGGCAAAGGCCGCAAGATGGTGGTTTCCGTGGCGTGCTCGTCGCAATACTGGGAGGCGCGGAACAGGTCCACGATGTGGATGGGCTGGTCGACTGCTGTAATGGAGGGGAAGGTTTTCAGACCCCAGACCTCTTGCCGTTTGGGATGCACCGGGATCACCGTGTACCCCGCATCCATGAGATACCGGCCCACCGTATCAACGGCTTGGCCCGGCGTATCCTTGGCCCCGACCACAGCAATGGTTGTGGCGTGAACTAACAACTCCTTGAGTTCCGCGTCGCTCAGCATGCCCGTTACCTATACCATTCCCGGTTCTGACACAAACCCCTGCCTTCAGAAACAAAACCCGGCGGCTCGCCGGAAACTCTCCCATTCCTGGACCGGGAGTGGAAGGGTTGGAAATTGGACGCTGGGAAAAATAGTTGCTACCACCCTGCCAGACTACAGCTAGATTCGCCTTCCCATTTCGCAAGGAGTATTTCCATGGAATTCCAGACTATTGAACGGATGGATGCCGCTGAACTCGCCCTTCGTCACGCACACTGCCGCGAGTTCTTGCAGCGATTCGCGCCCCAAGCAGAGGGCTTGCTGGTCTTCTCCCGAGTGAACATCTACTACCTCACCGGCACCCTGGCCAACGGCCTATTCTGGCTGCCCCTGGACGGGGAGCCCGTGCTCCTTTCCCGGCGCGGATTGGAGCGGGCCAAGCTGGAAAGCCCGCTTGAGCATATCCTGTCCTTTCGCTCCTATTCCGATATCCCCGGCCTGGTAAAGGACGCGGGCAGCCCCCTGGGCAAGGTCTTGGCCGCTGACATGGGGGGCTTGTCCTGGTCCCTGGCCAATCTCCTCCAAGCCAAGTTGCCTGACCACGAATTTGTGCCCGGCGACCAAGTCTTGGCCCGGTCACGGGCGCGCAAGACGGAGTGGGAACTGAACAAGATGCGCTTGTGCGGGCAGCGCCACCACCAGGCCCTGTACCACTTGCTGCCGCAAAAGATCCACGCGGGCATGACTGAACGCGAGATCAGCCACGCAGCCTGGGACACGTTTTTTTCCTTGGGCCACAGCGGCCACATCCGCATGAACGTGTTTGGCGAGGAGATATTCCTGGGCCACGTGGCTGCCGGAGATTCAGCCAACTACCCCAGCGTGTTCAACGGACCCGTGGGCCTCATGGGCGAACACCCGGCGGTTCCGTTCATGGGCTATGCGGGCAAGGTCTGGCAACACGGCGAAGCCCTGGCCTGCGACATCGGATTCGGCCTGGAAGGCTATGCCACGGACAAGACCCAGGTGTATTGGCCCGGCCCGGCTGCGTCCATCCCGGACAAGGCCAAGCGCGCCCACGACTTTTGCATGGAAATACAACAATGGCTGGCGGACAACGCCGGGACCGGGGCCATCCCCAGCGAGCTTCACGCCCATTGCATGGATCAGGCGGAAAAGCAGGGCTGGACCGAGGGATTCATGGCCCTGGACCACAACAAGGTGGTGTTCCTTGGGCACGGCATCGGCTTGGCCATTGACGAATTCCCGCCCCTGGCCAAGGGCTTTGACGAACCCCTTGAAAAGGGCATGTGTTTGGCCCTGGAGCCCAAGATGGGGATTCCCGGCATCGGCATGGTTGGCTGCGAAAACACTTTTGAGGTGACCGATTCCGGTGCACGGTGTATCACGGGCAATGCATTCAATATGGTGTGTGTGGATGGATAAACGCTAACCCCATGCCCTTATGAGGAGCCGACCATGGAGATGAACGCCGCAGCCGAACTCATGACCCAAGGCAATGTTTGAGCTGAATCCGTTCTCCTGGCCGTGTGCCGGGAATACGACATCCCTTACGATGACACTATCCCCCAAATCGCCTTTGCATTCGCCGGTGGGTTGGGCAACACCGGCTCGGTCTGCGGAGCCGTGACCGGCGCGGTCATGGCGCTCAGCCTGACAATGGACACGAGCCAAGGCATGGAGCAGGCCATGGCCGAGTTGGGCAAGGTCCAGGAATTCCGCCGCCGTTTCGAGGAAAAGATGGGGACCATCAGTTGCCGTGAGCTCACGGGCTTTGACCTGACCGATCCCAAGGCAGTGGGGGAGTTCATGCAATCCGACGTCCCAAAAACCGCGTGTTTCCCTGCCGTGGCCCTGGCCTATGAATTGGCCTTGGATATCCTCGGTCCCAAATAGACGCTAGGGCAACGCTTCAGCCAGGGCGTCCTCGATGATGCCCTGGGTAAAGATGTCCCGCAGCACCAGGGGCTCGTTGGCCATATCCCCGGCCGGAAAGATGGCCACCACGGGAATGGAGGTGGACCCCAAGCTGTTGAGCAGGGCCTCGGCCGTGGGGTTGTCCCGGGTCATGTCAGCCTTGATGAAACGCAGGCCGTATTGGGCAGCCCAAACTTCCAGATTGCTGTCCGTGAGCACGGTGGACTCCAGCACCTTGCAGGTGGGACACCAGTCCGCCGTGAAATCGATGAGCAGGGGCTCCTGGCCCACAACTTCGGCAAACCCCTGCGCACTGAACTCTTCCCACGCCACAACGCCGGATTCCTCGGACGGGGCAAAGAGCAACCACGCCCCAACCACCGCCACAACCAGGGCCAATCCCCGCACCAGCCACCGCCTGAGCCGGGAATCCGCAAGCGAGGTCCAGCCGCCCCAAATCCAGGCGGCGAAAGAGAGGACCAGCAGGAAAATAAGCGCGCTCAGCCACATGGTTTGATCGAGAATACTCAGCAGGTACACGGATGTGGCCATAAGGAAAAAAGCCACGAACCGCTGCAAATACAGGGTCCACGCCCCGGGTTTGGGGAACACGCGCACCAGGCCCGGGAAGAACACCATGACCAGGTAGGGCGAGGCCATGCCCACACCTATGGAAAAGAAGACCAGGCCCAAGACAAGGGGCGGCTGGCTCACGGCCCAGACCAAAACCCCGCCCAGGAACGGGCCGGAACAGGGCGTGGCCAGAAGCGTGGCCACCACGCCCGTGAAAAAAGCGTTGGATGCGGAATGGCCGTTGCCCTTGCTCGGTTTGAGGTCAATGATGGGCAGATCGAACACGCCGAACAGACTGAGCCCCAACACGAACACCAGGCCCAGCAGAGCCAGCACCACGGACGGCTCCTGAAACAGCCTGCCCCAAGCCATGCCCGCCACGCCCAGGGACCACAGCAAAGTGGCCAGGGCCACGAAAAATGTCAGGATGCCCAGGGAAAACATCAAGTTGTGCTGTTGAAAGGCTGACTTTCGTTCAGCTTCCGAATCAAGGCCCGCCGCAGCCACCAGGGAAGACAGTTTGAGGCTGATCACGGGCAGAACGCAGGGCATGAAATTGAGGATCAGCCCGGCCAGGAGCGCGAACAGCACGGCCTTGCCAAACCCGCGCACTTCCAGGTCGGGCTGGAAAAATCGCGGGGTGATGGTGCTCAGGTCAAGTCCGCCGCCCGCCACTTCCCCGGCGCCCTCGATTCCGCCACTTTCTTGGACAGCGCCGGTTCCGCTTGCCCCCTGCTCCTCACCGCCTTGGTCCGGCCGGCTGAGCATGGCCACCTGGAAGGTGAGCCACCACGGCTCGGTTTCCGCGACCGCAAGACCTGACGGGTCCACGTCCGGCCAGGCCAACTGCAACTCAAAAGCCAGGGGCTGGCAGCGTTCCTCAGAGCACAAGAGCAGGTCCACATTCAGGTCCAGCCCTATGTCTCCGCCTGCCCTGCCCAGCACAATAAAAAACGGCGTGGCCTCTTCATGAACATTGACCATGTATTCCGGCAGGAGCGCGTCCGGCTTGTTGTCGCCAGGCGGGTACACCACCGGCGAAGCGCCGCCGGTCGAGGACTCCAGCACCGT
>QZKZ01000303.1 GCA_004796465.1 Desulfovibrio sp. | reverse complement strand
CGGCATTCCAGTGAACAATTGTTTTCCCACAAATACTCGAACTTCATGGGCTGAAAATCATGTGGCAATTACAGGAATAATGGGCATTGGGAGAGAGAAAACATACTCCTTGTGCGGCGAGATTGGCAGCAAATTCATGATGGAAGAGTGGGGCTATCCTGATATCGGCATCTATTTCTGCGATTGTCCTTCGGCAGGTCACGATATGATTTGTTTAGATTATCGGAACTGTGGAGCATCAGGAGAGCCGCAAGTGGTTCATGTTGACCAAGAAGATAATTATAAAGTAACGTTCCTGGCAAACTCTTTCACTGGCTTCATTAAAGGCTTAGTACACGAAAGTCAGTTTGATTAAGGAGAAGTAGGGCAACAGTATCATACCAGCCGGTTTACCACGGTACGCATACGCTGGAGTTATATTGACCATACTCCTGAAACTCCCACACAGGTCCCCACGGAGCCGCGCCTGGTGAAGTAAAACTTCACTGACGACAGTCAGTTACTGTTTCACCACTCTGATCAACGTCGTGGGGGCTCCTCGTACTGCGGAGCTGTATCACAGGCTCTAAGTCCTTGCAGGCCTAAGAGCCTGTAGACACCCACACCCCTCGCCAGAGCTGGGCCCTGGACTCCATCTGGGAATTACACTTGCCCACTATGCTTTGGCTTTTCTCCCACATCAGTTGGACCGAGGCCTTCTCCAGGCCGTAATCGACCGGGAAGGCAGCGCCATGTCGCCCCAGCAATCCGGAGGACTTCATTTCACTTACTCATCCCTTCACCCTGCATATTGTAACACAGCTGACATAGGAATTACGATATCCTTGATATTGGTTTTCTTCCTTCAAGCCCGCCAACCCAAGTATGGAGAGATCATGAAATACTCAATCGCTCTTGTATTCACCTTGCTGCTGGTTCTCCCCTGCGCGGTCCACGCTGAAACCCTCGAAGACAATGACCTGCGTATAGAACTCGCCCCCCTCTACCTCTGGAGGAACTCTTCGTCGGAATACACCATGCTGTATAACTCGAATAACCCCGGGTTTGACGTCCAGCCCTGGACGCATTTCAACACCGGCCAAATCCAGGCTCCAGCCGGAATCGGCTTTCAAGGCGAAGTGACCTGGAGCTTCTCCGAGTATGTGGCGCTCCAGATCGCAGGATTCTGGACCCCGGAAATTTCGGCGTCCGGTACCGTGTTCGATCCCGATCCCGACGGAGGAGGAACTGACGTGGTCTACGACCAGACACCGGGAAATGAGCTCAACACCTTCGCTTCCAGCGCCATGCATTCCTTGGAATACTCCTTTGATTCCCAGATTTGGGGACTGGAAGCCAACCTCGTGGGCAACTTGGGCGGCTATCTCCCCTGGCTGGAATTCTACCTGGGGTACCGCTTCATCCACTACTCCGAGGAACTCAGCACCGTGGCATATGATGATCCAGCTTCGTATCTGGGCCAAGACAACAGGCTCGACCACGTGGACATTAGCTCGGTAAACAACCTGCACGGGGCGCAACTCGGCGTGAATGTTGAGTTTGAGCTGTGCGAGGGCCTGACCCTGGGCACGGACGCCTGGTTCGGTGCATTCATCAACAACGTCACTGTTTCCAGGAACTACCTCGCGGAACTTGTCCCGACCGACACCCGGGACGACTCCATGTCCGGGTCCAACATGGCCTACGGCTTCGGCTTTTCCCCGGAAATCACCTACCAACCCTGGGACAACGTGGCCTTCGCCCTGGGCGGCGACTTCATCCACATCTCCAACGTCAGCATGGCCGGAGCCTACTACAAAACCATCGCCGACCTGGACGACGACACCCTGCGGCCCTACGACGGCATCGTGTACATGGGCGCGCACGCAGGCATCGTGATCATGTTTTAAACGGCAACATCAACGGATAAACGTCGTGGGGCTTTGCACCAGGGCATAATTGAATCTAAGGCCTTGCGGCCTAAGACTCACTAACCCCACACCCCACCTGGGGAACAATACTGGCCCGGCAAGCCTGAGCTTGCCGGGCCGATTGAGTTCCAAATGGGGCCAAGGGAATTGAGAGAATTTTGGGCCGCAAGGCCCTTCCCTACCCCCATCCCCGCTCCGGCCTTGCGGCCTCCAGCAATCCGGCCCATTCAATCCCGTATTTTCAATCCCGTATTTCCACTCCCTGCCATATTTTTTGTCACACAACTGAAACGTGATTTGAAATATACTGCCAGATCGGTTTCCTCCTCCCATACCTGCTAACCCGAGTATGGAGAGGTCATGAAAAGCTCTTTTGTTCTCCTATTGGCCCTGATGCTGGTTCTGCCCTGCGCTGCTCTCGCCGAAACCATCGATGACAATGACCTGCGCATTGAACTTGAACCCCTGTACCTGTGGCGCAACTCCTCGTCCGAGTACACCATGCTGTACAACACCATCCTGCCGGGCTCCAATGTCTGGCCATGGAGGCACTTCAACACCGGCCAAATCCAGGCACCCGCGGGAATCGGCTTTCAAGGCGACGTGACTTGGCAACTCTCGGACTTTTTTGCCATTCAAGTCGGCGGATTCTGGACCCCGGAAATTTCAACGTCCGGGACCCAGTTCGACCCCAACGAACCCAACGGCGGAGGAACAGACGCTGTCTACAACCGGAGTCCGGGTAACGACCTCAACACCTGGGCTTCCCAAGGCCTGCAATCATTGGAGTACACTTTCGATTCCCAGATCTGGGGCCTGGAAGCCAACCTCAGGGGCAACCTGGGAGACGACCTTCCCTGGCTGGAGCTTTATCTGGGCTACCGCTACATCAGCTACTACGAGGAACTCGGCACCGTGGCCTATGATGATTTGGACGACTACCAGGGCACGGACAATGAAATCGACCGGGTGAACATCGTGTCCAGCAACCACTTGCACGGCGCGCAACTCGGCGTGGACGTGGAATTTGAATTGTGCGAGGGCTTGACCGTGGGCACTGACGCCTGGGTTGCGGCTTTTCGCAACCTGGTCTCCGTTTCCAGGGACTTCAGAACAGACGACCGCCCGAACAACGTGCGGGACGACTCCATGTCCGGGGCCAACTGGGCCTACGGCTTCGGCTTCTCCCCTGAGCTCAGGTACCAGCCCTGGGACAACGTGGCCTTCACCCTGGGCGGCGACTTCATCCACATTTCCAACATCAGCATGGCCGGGGCCTACTACAAAACCGTCGCCAACCTGGACGACGACACCCTGAGGCCCTACGACGGCGTCGTGTACATGGGGGCGCATGCGGGCATCGTGATCATGTTTTAGCAGACAACGTCAACGGCAAGGTCGTGGGGCTTTGCCCCTGGCCCCCACCTGGGAATATGCTAGGCCCGGCAAGCCTCAACTTGCCGGGCCTAGTTTGTTCCAAATGGGATCCAGGGGAGGGGAGAATCTTGGACCGCAGGTCCTGGATTGTCTTATGCCTGTGGTGCATCCCCTGCGGAGGTGCAGGGCGCAAAGCCACACGACGTTGCCGTGCTGACCATGGCAAGCAGGTGGCCTTTTGGTTTTGGAAAGCGCATTTTCTGCTGGATATCTTGTCCACACGCGAACTTCTTCTGGACAAAGGCCGCAAAACATGTAGTATCATAATATTCCACAATCCGATAAAAAAAGACGGGCCGTACCACAGGCCCTCGACGCGGGGAAGAGAACCCGCGCGACATGGACCAAAAAACAATGCGGCCCGGGCGGAGGTCCCCATGGACAGCCAATCCCTCGCCATGGCCGTGCACAACGCCACGTGGTTCCTGGCGGCGGCCCTGTTCATCCTCGCCTTGTGCGTGATTCTGTTCGGCGGCTTGATCCT
>QZKZ01000312.1 GCA_004796465.1 Desulfovibrio sp. | reverse complement strand
GTTGTGGGCGCAGGCCTGGGCCACGCACATGTTCACGGGCAGGCCGCGGTTGAAGGACTCGGCCACGCTCAGGGAATGGTGCTCGCCCGTGCCGGCCAGCTTGAGTTCGGTGCGGGAAGCGCCGTCCTCGCCCCACTGGAAGACCCAAGCCTTGTGCAGGTCATGCAGCACCTGGGAGGCGATGACCACGTCCCGGTCCAGGAGGTAGTCGTAGATGTCGCGGTAGCCTTCGTACAGGGCCAGGGACACGCGCAGGTTGAGCGCGGTGTGGGTGACCACGCCGCCGGGATAGGAGTGGTGGCTGGTGTAGCCGCTGCCCGGAGCGGACAGGAAGGGCTGGGGGCTTTGGTCGTGGTTCTGGCTGGGGGGCAGGAAATCCTCCAAAGCCACGTCCACGAGCCATTCCTTGGCTACCAGTTCATTGTAGACTTCCTGCTTTTCCGCTTCGCCCAGGCCGTTCATGATGGTGGGCGCGGGATTGTCCAGGATGGCCTGGACGCCGTTGCGGATCACGGGGTTGCCGATGCCGGCCACCGTGTCCTGGATGTACTTCCAGGAGTTCATGACCAGACCCGAGGCCTCGGCCATGGCCACGTGGTCCATTTCCATGACCTCGGCCAGGGTGGCCGGGGTGTAGTGGGCGGCAAAACTCATCTTGGGCAACGCGGAAGCAGCCAGCACACCGGCACCGAGCACAGCGCCCGCCTTGAAAAAGTCGCGGCGGTCCATTCCGTTCGTCAACATGGTGGTATCCTCCCAGGGATAGGTTGTAAGTGATGCGGGCAAGTGTGCCTGGACTGTGCGACCTTTGGATGAAGATTTCATGAAAGCAATATTTTTAGCATAAAGCTTTACAAACAGGAATGGAACGCCCTCTTCGGCACCTCGACACTATTCTCGACCCACACGAGCACCACACTGTGACGTTAGCGCAACAATATCTGCAACAATACACAAAGAAACCTACTTGGTTCGTAGCGTATCACATTCGTTTTGTGTGCTTTTCGTATTCATTGCATTCATCATCATTGAAGAAATGGAGCGCTTTGCATGCCATTCATACCAACAATATGGGGGCGTCAGAGCCATGAAACCAGCAATCTACCCGGCTTGGCTACACAGAGCGCCAACTGGGCGAATGAATACTAAAACGGCCCGGGCGAATCCGCTCCGGGCCGTTTTGTTGTGCTGACAGCTGAATGCGGTCAGGCCGCCACGCTCAGCCGCGCCTCCAAATCCCGCAGTTGATCGAGCAGGGCTTGGACTTCAACGCCGGTTCCGGCCAGCTCCGTGACCTGGATGCGCAGGGATTGGATCCACACGGCCAGAACGCCTTGGAATTGCGCCATCTCCGCAGGGCCGAGCCGGGACATGAGCAACTCCAGGTCCGTGACCATGGTGGTCAGCGCAGTGAGGTCCGGCCCCTCGGCTCCGGCGAACATGAGGTCAATGAGTTCGGCGTTGAACTCGGTGATCGCGGCCTTGGTGGGCTGGCCCACTTCCTTCATGGCCATGACCTGCTCGGTAAAGGCCTGCTTGGCCTGGTCACTGTCTTCCATGAAGGTCTCCAGGCTGAAGCGCGGTTCGGGATACGAGGCGTCCCAAGGGCTGGTGCGGTCGCCCAGGAGGTCGAGGCCCTGGCCCAGGAGGTCGCTGTGGTCCGGGATGCCCCCGCCAGGTCCGCTGTCTTGGCCATGACCGCCCATGCCGAATATGCCGCCCAGGTAGCCATGACTCAGGAACAGTCCGCCAGGCTGGACCGGAGGCAAGGTCTCCTCGATCTCGCCGGAGACGGTGATGGTCACCACGGCTGGAAGCGTGGAGATGGCCCCGCGTTCGTCCTGCACAAAGTAGAGGAAGTTCTCCAGGTCAAAACCGCCCAGGGTCAGGGAGTCGTAGCCGTCCTTGGGGTCGAAGCTGAAGTCGCCGTTCATGGCCACGTGGAGTTGGCCATCGCCCAGGGCCACGGTGAACTCGGTCGCGCCCGGGCCAAAGGTGTAGGTGGTCCCGTCCACGATAAAGGAGTGCAGGGTCAGCACCGAGTTGTTGTCCACGTCAAAGTCCGGGCCGCTGTCCGTGAGCAGGTTGCCGCTGACGGCCTGGTTCTCCGTGGTGAGGAAGGCGTCGGAAATGGCGATGGGCAGATCGTTCACGCCCGTGACCGTGATTTCCACCGTGGCCTCGTTGCTCAGGCCAAATCCGTCAAAGCAGACGTACGTGAAGCTGTCCGTGACCACGGCTCCCTGGGCCAGGGCTTGCAGTTCCAAGCTCGCGGTGGGGTCGTAGGAAAAGGAGCCGTCCAGGTTGGCGACTATTGCCGCGCCGCGCGCGCTGAACACATCGTAGTGGCCCACGCTAAGGGCATGGCCTTCGGTGTCCGTGTCGTTGCCCAGCATGCCCGGGGCCGCGATGGTAATGGCCGTGTCCTCGTTGGTGGCGTAGGGTCCATCGTCATTGGCAATAGGCAAGTCATTGATGCCGCCCACCGTGACTTCCACCGTGGCAGTGGCCGTGCCGCCGTTGCCGTCGGAGATCTCGTAGGTGAAGGTATCCACCGTGCTCGCGCCAGGCCCCATCTGCTGCAGGGTCGCGCTGCCCGTGGGATCGTAGGAAAAGGAACCGTCGGCGTTCACGTTCACGCTTGCGCCGTTCGTGCTGGTGGCGTCAAAAGCAGTGACGGTCAGGGCTTGGCTTTCCGCGTCCGTATCGTTGGCCAGTACGCCGTCGGCAGCCACGGTGAGCACCGTATCCTCGTCAGTGGCGTAAGAGTCGTCCCTGGCAACGGGATCGTCGTTGATGCCGGTCAGGTCGATCTCCAC
>QZKZ01000267.1 GCA_004796465.1 Desulfovibrio sp. | reverse complement strand
GTCATCAAAAACGGCCGCCTCGTGGGCTGCTGCCGCACCGACGAAGTCTCCAAAGACGACGTGCTCGGTATGATCATCATGGGCAAGTTGCCCGAAAAATGCGAGTGCCCCGCGTAAAGGGAAAGAGAACGTCAACGGATTTAAGGAGTAGGGTAGCGGGCTTCGCCCGGGACGGATGACGGCAACGTCAACGGATTAAAGTCGTGGGACTCCGTCCCACACCCTGCAAGGGGGTGACCCCCTTGACCCCATTTGGGAGGCGGGGCAAGTATGGAAAACGATCCATATTTGCCCCGCCTCCTTAATTTTATCCCTGTGAGGGAGAATCCATGTCCATGACCGTGCGCATCGAACACGTGGCCATGTGGGTGCATGACCTCGAAGCCATGAAGGAGTTCTACGTCAAGTACTTCGCAGCCTCGCCCAACGAACGCTACCAGAACCCCAAAGGCTTCAGCTCCTACTTCCTGTCCTTCTCGGACGGCGCGCGGCTGGAGATCATGCACATGGCGTCCGTGGCCGCGGCCCTGCCCCCGCCCGACCCGGACCACCCCGGCTTCGCCCACGTTGCCCTGTCCGTGGGCAGCCAAGAACAAGTCAACGCCCTCATCGAACAGCTCCGCCAAGACGGCTTCATCGTAGCCGGAGAACCCCGCACCACCGGCGACGGCTACTACGAAAGCGTGGTGCTCGACCCCGAGGGGAACCAGGTGGAGATTACGGTATAGGACGACTGAGAGGATACTAACCCAAAACGCGGGTTCGAGATGCCACCAGCATCACGAACCCGCCCTTTTCTTTCGCCTTTCAAATGGGGTCAAGGGGGTCACCCCCTTGCAGGGTGTGGGACGGAGTCCCACGACGTTAATCCGTTGACGTTGCCGTTAAATATCCATCCCCCACTTCTTGAGCGCAGCCATGCCCCCGTGCAGATTAATCACATTGGTCACGCCCTTGTGGTCGAGCATGATCTGCGCTTCGTAGGAACGCGCGCCGGTGTTGCAGACCAGGACGATGGTGCGGTCCGTGGGGATCTCGGCCAGGCGCTCGTAGATCTTGCCTTGGGGGATGTTGTGCCAGTTCTTGTGGCGCTCCAGGAAGGGCCGGGCGTCGGGTTCTTCGCGGCAATCCAGGAAAAACAGCTCGCCGTTCTTGCGCTCGTGCCACAGTTTTTCGAACTCGGCCGGGCCGATGCCCCGGTTGCGGCCGTCCAGGGCGTTGTCCGCCATGTTGCCCAGGGTGTTGAGGATGTCCATGGCGGCTGAGAAGGGCGGTGAGTACGCCATTTCCATGTTGGAGATGTCGGCGGTGGTGGGCTTGTGCGGCAGGAGCGCGGACACGGCGTTGATGCGGCCGACCATGGCGTCGCCGTAGCTGCCCAACCCCTGGATGCCGAGGATGCGGCGCGAGGGCTTGTCCACGACCAACTCCAGGGTCATGAGCTGCTTGGTGGGGTAGAAGTGGGCGCGGTCGAGCTGGACCAGGAGCACGCTCATGGCGTCGTAGCCCAGGTCCTTGGCAGTGGCCAGGGAGAGCCCGGCTCCGGCCAGGGATTGCTCAAAGAGCTTGACCACGAAGGAGCCGATGGCGCCGGTGAACGTGGCGTTGCCGCCCGCGAGGTTGGTGCCGATGACGCGGCCCTGGCGGTTGGCCATGGAGCCCATGGGCAGGTAAAAGGGCTTGCCTGTGATCTGGTTGGTGATCTCCACGCAGTCGCCGCCCGAGTAGATGTCGGGGTCCGAGGTCTGCATGCGTTCGTTGACCTGGATGCCGCCGCGATCAGACACGGCCAGGCCGCAGCTCTTGGCCAGGTCCGAATTGGGGATGACGCCCGCGGAGATGACCACCACGTCGGCATCGTATTCGCCTTTATTGGTCACCACGCGGGACACGCGGCCATCGCCCTTGAGTTCCTTGACCACTTGGCCGAGCTGGAAACTGATGCCCTTTTCTTCCATGTGGTGGCGGCCCATGACGGCCAGGGCCGGGCTCACGTAGCGGGGCATGATCTGGTCCGCGATCTCGATGACCGTGGTGTCGATACCCCACATGTCAGCGAAAGCCTCGGCCATTTCCAGGCCAATGAAACCCGCGCCCACGATCACGGCCTTTTCCACCAAGCCCTTGGTCACGGCTTCGCGGATCTGCACAGCGTCGTACAGGTTCGACACGTAGTGCACGCCGTCCAGTTCCTCGCCGGGCAGGTTCAAGTGGCGGGGCGACGCGCCCGTGGCCATGACCAGCTTGTCGTAGTCAAGGATGGTTTCCTCGCCGGTCTTCACGTGGCGCAGGGTGACCTTCTTGGCCTCGCGGTCAACAGCGATAGCCTCGGTCAGGGGGATGACGTCCACGTCCTTGGTTTCTTTAAAAAAGGTCTCGTCACGCACCATGTGGAAGCTGGTGGTCCTGAGCTGCATGGGCTCGGACACGTCGCCGGACACGTAGTAGGGGATGCCGCAGCCGCCGTAGGAGATGGAATCGGTCTTGTCGACCATGGTGACCTTGGAGCCTGGCTCCAGCCGTTTGAAACGGGCCGCGGCTTTGGGGCCCAAGGCCACAGCGCCGATGACCACAATATGTTGCGACATGGTTGTCCTCGGAAGGTTGGAGTGTACGCGAAAGGGCTCATGTAGGCCTTGGTCGCGGCCTGGTCAACTGAAAATAGGGGTCGGATTTAGGCGGGGTTTCTAAGGAGTAGTGATTACTTTACATGCTTAATAAGAATCATTCATAAAAAGGTGGATTTTTTTTCTGGCGTGGTATAGGTGGGAGGGGTATCAATGATCCGAGTTCCATTGATCGTTGTGATGCCTATTTCGAGGAATGAGCAAGGAGGTCTTGCCTATGCCAGAGGAAACGCCAATTGGGTGTTCCCGTCCTACTGGAGCAGCGGTGGGCGAGGAACCGGCGGAGGAGACTCAGGAGTCACAAACCCCAAAAGACGAGGGAAAACAAGCCATGATCACGGTAGGTCAAAAAGCGCCTGATTTTGGAGCGCCCGCGTATTTCAACGGGACCTTCACGTCGGTGAAACTGTCGGATTACTTGGGCAAGTGGGTGGTGCTCTGCTTTTACCCCGGTGATTTCACCTTTGTCTGAGCCACTGAAGTCTCGGCGGTCGCCGAGAAAAATGCCGAGTTCGAGAAGCTGGGCGTGCAGGTCCTGTCCATGAGCACGGACTCCATGTTCGTGCACAAGATGTGGGTGGACCACGAGTTGTCGAAGATGGTCACGGCTGGAACCATTCCGTTCCCCATGCTGTCCGATGCCGGCGGCGCAGTGGGCAAGATTTACGGCGTATACGACGAGGGCGGCGGCGTGGACGTGCGCGGCCGGTTCCTTATTGATCCTGACGGCGTGATCGTGGGTTACGAAGTGCTGACCCCGCCTGTTGGCCGCAATGTGCTGGAGACCCTGCGTCAGATTCAGGCCTACCAGGCCGTGCGCGAGGGCAAGGGCACCGTGGCCACGCCTTCGGGCTGGAAGCCCGGCAAGATGGTGCTCAATCCCGGCCCTGACCTGGTGGGCAAGGTTTGGGAGAAGTGGAAAGTGGACATGGCCTTTGATTAAGCTGTTTGTTTTGTTGGAAGAAAGTATGGAAGGCCGCCCCCATGGGCGGCCTTCCTGCTAGGAAGTTCCCTGTCCAGAAGGAGGGAGGAGGTCAGGGTTTTCCCGTGGAAGGTGTGGCGCCTTCCTGCTGAGATGGGGTGGAAAGAGGCGCCGAATGCTGGCAGCCATGAGGCGGATCCAGGGGG
>QZKZ01000341.1 GCA_004796465.1 Desulfovibrio sp. | reverse complement strand
GCCCAGGGCCGTGACCATGCCGCCATAATACGGCACCACGGGATCGTCCGTGCCGTTGATGAGCATTAGCGGAATGGGTTGGACGGGCTGGGCGGTTTCCAGGATCACGGGCAGGTTGGCCGTGACCGCTGCAGCCGCGGCAAGGCGGTGGGACAGATCAATGGCCAAGCGCAGGGTCATCATGCCGCCGTTGGACATGCCCGCCACGTACACGCGGCTGGGGTCGGCCCCATACCGGGCCAGGCACTTGTCAATGAGCGCGCTGATAAAGCCCACGTCGTCGAGACTGACATCGCGATTGAGGTCAACGCGGCCATCGTTCCATTGTTTGTCGACTCCCTGGGGAAAAACCAGGATCCACCCCAACTGATCTGCCTTTTCCGAGAACTCGTAGTCCTTTTGCCGGTCCATGGCTTCGGCGGTTCCGCCCCCGCCATGCAAGACAATGACAAGGGGCGGCGGAGAGCCCGAGAAGTGCTGGGTAGGAAGATGCACGTAATACTCGCGGGTGACAGAGTCATGGACCAGGGTGTCATATAGGGGATCGGCAACGGCCATGGCCGGGAAACATGTGAGGATTGTCAGTAAGCAAAGGGCTGAAAAGGAATTGGTTTTCAACGCAACCTCCAGGGACTTGGCGTTTAGGCTTGAGGGGAAGTCGGCCTGTGGGCTGTTTGCTGTATGGGTGCAATCATAGGTGTGCGGCGTGCCGATTACACGCCGGAAGTACGAAAAGATGTAAAACACAGTAACGAGTTGTTACGCGATGGTGGTGGGGAGGAGAATGGAGCCTGGCCCTCGGTGTGGGTCAGGCTGTCTGTTCCGCAGTTTGCCTCAAGCGTTTGGCCAAAAGGTTGAGGTCGGCCACGGCAGTATCCATATCCTCCATTTCCAAAGCCGTTTCAACCGTAATGCGCGTGATCTCCGTAATGTGACCGGTGATTTCCTCGGACGAGGCAGATTGTTCCTTGGTGGAGGACGCAATGGCGCGCACCATGTCCAAAGCCTGCTCAACGGAATCCACGATCAGACCCAACACTTCTGCGGCTTGCCCGGCGTGGCCGACCGTGTCCTCCAACGCCATCTCAGAAGCTTCCCGTTTTTGCGAGGTGGTCTGCACGGACTCTTGAATGCCGCGAATGGAGTCGCCCACTTCGTTGGTGGCGGTCATTGTCTTTTCCGCAAGTTTGCGGACTTCATCGGCGACCACTGCGAATCCTCGGCCGGCCTCGCCTGCCCGGGCCGCTTCAATGGCCGCGTTGAGCGCCAGAAGGTTGGTCTGGTCGGCTATATCGCTGATCACGCCCATGATCGCGCCAATGGCCTCGGCTTTTTGGGAAAGCTCGTTCATAACCGAGGAAAGCTCCAAATTGTGGGCCTGGACTTCGGTCACGGATTCGATGGTCCGAGTCATGGCGGCTTTGCCTTCCAGGGCATGGCTCCGGCTGGCCTCGACGTTCTCGGCGGTTTGTGACGTGGATTCAGCCACGTTGATAGCCAAAGCGCTCATTTGTTCCATGGCGGCGGCGGAGTTCTCCACCAGACCCTGTTGTTCCTTGGCGCCCTGGGAAATATTTCGGGCCCGTTCAGACAGGGATTCTCCAGACCGGTGCAGTTCAGCGGATGCCTCTTTGACTTGACTGTCGATTTCCTCGAGCCGGGCGAACTTATTCTTGATCTCCGCCTCGCTGCGGGCCAGGGCCGTGACGTCCTTGATCACCACGAGATAGCCGATGCGGTCTCCGTGGCAGTCGAACAGCACGTCGCCCACTGGTTTGAATATCCGTTCCTCGCCGTTCACGGACAGGGTCACAGGGTTGCCTTCAAAGCGAGACTGGCTCTTCCTGGCTTCCAGGATGAAGCATTGCTGGGTTCGCCAGGGGAGATCCGGAAACAGTTCCTCGGCCTTGGCTCCCTTGATCTTGCGGATGTCCCAACCCGCCACATCAGCAGCGAACTTATTGGCCAAGATGACGCTGTACTCGTCGTCAATGCCGATGATGGGGTCGGGAACAGCGTCCAGGGTGCGCAGGTAGCCCCTGCCGATGCACAGCAAATCTGCCACACGCGAGGAAACCGTATTGAACGAGCGGGCCAGCGAGTCGATAGGGCCGTTGCCGGAGACAGGATATTGCTTGCTGAAGCGCGCTTTATTGTTGATCAAGTCTTGAAAGTGCTGCTCCAACCTGCGGCACTTCTTAAACATGATGACAATGCCCATGACGACCATGAACAGTGATACCAAGCATGTCGCACAGGCAAGCCAAAGTGGGCCCAGGCCGGCATCCATGTCCAAATCCAGTGCCGGGAGCAGGGTCAGGATCGCGGCTAAACTGCAGGCGGCCGCAGCGTACAAGAACACGGTAGGGCGCATGTCGACTCCGGGATACTTCACAAGGTTCCATGTTTGGGATGCAAGATGAAAGGGAGAATACCTATCCCGGCAAGAATGACAAGGGGAGCCTGGAGAGGCGCTTGTCGATAGGAAACGTTGGGACTGCCTTGCCTTGGCTTGTGGAAATGGGTAGTTATTTTGAAGACAAAAATATGCATCTCGCTCCAAGCCCCTTACGCATTGAGCGGGTTTGTGATAAGCCGTAGGCACTGAATGGATGTGCCGGAAGGCGCACCACGCCTTATCGAGGAGGACACCAGTGGCTCATGTTCCCGGTGGCGGCCGCGCGCCCCAGTCAGCGAATGTCGATGTGACGCAACTCAAGGACGATGAACTTGTCGACTTGTTGGCCACCCAACTCAAGATCGATAAGTATTCTCCCAAAGCCTACCCCCATGACCCTTCCCTGGCCCAGCTCATCGACGGTGAGATGGCTCGCCAGCATCGCATTGTTCCCCTGCAGAAGAAGGGAGATCTGCTGATCATCGCCATGACCGATCCGTCGGACATGCCGACGGTTGACGAGATCGCCCGCGTGGTGAAGCTGGACGTGGAGCCCGTGGTCTGCACGGACAAGGAGCTCAACACCTTGTCCCAGGACATCTACGGCATGACCTTTGACCTCACGGACATGATGTCCAGCATGGACGACGTGGACGCCGAGGCCCAAGAGGACTCCGACGGCAAGCAAGGGGACATCACCATCGGCGCCATGGAGGACATGGCCCAGGAAGCGCCCATCATCCGCATGGTCAACTCGCTCCTGGTCCAGGCTGTGCGCGAAAAGGCATCCGACGTGCACATCAGCCCGGAAAAGGACCGCATCCAGCTCAGGCTGCGTATCGACGGCGAACTCCAGGAAATTCCCGCGCCGCCCAAATCCGTGTTTCAAGCCGTGTCCTCCAGGATCAAGCTCCTGGCCAACATGGATATTTCCGTGACCCGCGTGCCCCAGGACGGCCGTTTCACCTTCCGGGTGGGTCCGCAGGAAATCAGCGTGCGTGCCTCGGCCCTGCCCACGGTGCACGGCGAAAACATCGTTCTGCGGCTCTTGATCCAGGGCGGCCGGGCCCTGGACATCGAGGACCTGGGCTTTCGCGAGTCCGAGCAGGATAAGTTCGAGCGGGCCGTGGTCAAACCCTACGGCATGGTTCTGGCAACGGGCCCCACGGGTAGTGGTAAATCCACCTTGCTCTACGCGCTGATCAAGAAGATCAACAAACCCAACATCAACGTTATTACCCTGGAAGACCCGGTCGAGTACCGCATGGGCGGAATCCGCCAGGTGCAGCTCAACCGCAAGGCAGGCATGACATTCGCCTCGGGCCTTCGATCCATCCTGCGCCAGGACCCCAATGTGATCATGGTTGGTGAGATCCGGGACAACGAAACCGCGGGGATCGCTATTGAATCCGCGCTCACGGGCCACTTGGTGCTCTCCACCCTGCACACCAACACGGCCTGCGGCGCGGTGACCCGTTTCGTTGAAATGGGCATCGAGCCCTTTCTCGTGGCCTCGACCCTGCTTGTGGCAGGCGCGCAACGATTGGTGCGGCGTATTTGTCCCAATTGCATCGAGCCCTATGAAGCGCCCTTGGAAGCCATGGAAGCCCTGGGCCTCAAGCCGGTCAAGGGCACGCTGTTCCTGCGCGGCAAGGGCTGCTACCAGTGCAACAACACGGGCTACTCGGGTCGGGTGGGCATCTACGAGATCCTGGACGTGAGCGACAATATCAAGGACATGATCATCAAGGGCGCCTCCACCCACGAATTGGAGCGCTCCGCTGTGGACGAAGGCGTGCTGCGCACCCTGATCATGGACGCGGCGGACAAGGTGCTCAGGGGCTTCACCACCCTGGAGGAAGCGGGCGCTGCCGTGCTGGTGTAGCCTGACACTACTTAATTTGACCATCAAAGCCGCGATCCGGTTGCCAAGCAACGGGTCGCGGCTTTCATTCGCCGCGAGGAAGGTATGCCGAAACGCTCGTTCATTGATCATGCTTCCCTGGAACTCTGCCGTTTGGTCATTGCGGGCCGTTCGCCCGTGGCCCCGGGTACTGCTGGGTCAGCCGTGGCTGCTGTGCTGGCGCCGTTTTGTTTTATGCCGCTGCCGCTGGTGTGGCGCGGAGTGGTGCTGGTTGTGGTGTTTGTGCTGGGCGGTTTGGCTGCCACGCGTGCGGAAACGCTGCTGGGCAAGAAAGACCCCGGCGAAGTAGTCATTGACGAATTGGCCGGGCAGTGGATTACTTACCTGCCCTTTGCCGCGCTGTCCGTGTGGTGGCTGGTGATCGGCTTTTTCCTGTTCCGCTTTTTTGACATTGTGAAGCCTTTTCCCATCCGGCGTTCCGAGCATTGGCTGCCCTCGGGATTCGGAGTCATGCTTGATGACGTGTTGGCGGGCGGCTATGCTTTAGCAGTAATGGTTGGGTTGAAGTACTTGTTTCCCGAGTTGTAGCCGGAGATCGCGCTTCGAGACACGGGATAGATGTGGGGGAGGGCCCCCACGCCCCCCTGAGCGGTGCCCACCCGCCCTCCCTCCGGTGTCACACATCGTGCAGTTCTCGGCATGGGTGCGAGATCGAAACATCTCGCCATCTGGAGTGCTTTTCCAACGGGGCCGCACGATCCGCGCCACCGGCCTTACACCCAGCTTGAGGCCAAAAGGACCAGTCCTTCCATAAAAAAAGACCGGCAGAGCCAAACTCCACCGGTCCCCTATCCCGAGCGCTAAAAAAACTAATACGTGGTCAGCTTGTACGCGATGTTGTTCATGACCGCGTAGCCAAAATCCGTGTCCGCATCCATCATTTCGCGCAGGGTCTTGGCGTCGATGACCACCACCTCGCTCTCCTGGTCCAGTTCAACAGAGGCGATGGACGGCCCGTGCGTCACGAACGAGGCTTCGCCCACCACGATGCCGGGGCCGAATTCATAGACCTGGCCCACACCTTCCACCAGCACCACGGCATGACCGCTGACCAAGGTGTACATCTTGTCCAGGACCTCGTCCTGGGGAATGAGCACGTCACCGGGTGCCCCAGTGTGCTGGGTGCACAGGGAAGCTACCTTGTCCAACTGCTCCGGGGTCAGGCTATGAAAAAGGTCGGTGTTGGCGAGCAAATCATTCAAGTCCTGGGCCGAGGCCAGGCACGGCAAGATCAGAAAAGCCGTCATAAGGACTGCGGCAAAGCATTGCTTGCGGAATGTCATGCTGGGTTCTCCTCGTTTCGTAAAAAAGGGGTGTGAATGGTCAAAACGGGCCGTAGCCTTACCCTACGCCATGTCCGGGGTGGTAACAAGACCGGGGGAAGCGGGCTTGTCTTGACAAGGCGCTCCATTCCTTACAAAAGAAAGCGTTCCAGCAGCGAGCAGGAAATTTTTCCTGGTCCTGATCTGGAACGAGGACGCCATGTCGATTATCGAGCTCATTTCCTTCATCCTGGTCCACCCCCTGGTCCAATTGTATGAGCATATAACGTCCATCCCGGCCACCAGCCATCTCCAGTTCCTGTTCACGGGCCTCAATGTGGGCTCCATGTACGGCTTGACCGCCATGGGCTTTACCGTGATCTACAACACCACCGGCATCATCAACTTTGCCCAGGGCGAATTCGTGATGCTCGGGGGCATTCTGAGCTTCGTGTTCTATGGCTTGGTGGGCTTGCCGCTCTTTCCGGCCATTTGCCTGGCCGTGCTGGCGACCATGGCCGTGGGCGTGTTCATTGAGCGGATCACGATCCGGCCCATGAAAAACGCGGGCATCATCGAACTGATCATCATCACCATCGGCGTGTCCATTGTGGTGCGCGGTATCGCCCAGTTGTGGAGCAAGGACACATTCAAGCTGCCCCACTTTTCCGGGGAAACCCCCATTGAGTTGTTTGGCGCTAAATTTTTGCCCCAGAGTTTGTGGATCCTCGGCATCACCTTGCTGCTGCTTGTGGGGTTGCGTTTTTTCTTCACCCGCACCTTGCTGGGCAAGGGCATGCTGGCCTGCTCATACGACCGCAAGGCCGCGTACCTGGTCGGGGTCAGCGTGGAAAAGATGGTCATGCTCTCATTCGGCTTGGCCGCCTTGGTCGGCGCGGTGGGCGGGGCGATCCTCGCGCCCATCACCTGGACCTCCTATGACAAGGGCATTCTCTTGGGCCTCAAGGGTTTTGCCGCGTGCATCCTGGGCGGCCTGGGCAACCCCTTTGGCGCGGCAGCTGGAGGCATTATCCTGGGCGTGCTCGAATCCTTCGGCGCGGGCGTGATCTCCTCGACCTACAAGGACGCATTCGCCTTCATCATCTTGCTGCTCCTGCTCTTTGTGAAACCTTCGGGCCTGTTCGGCAAAGCCTCGGCGGAGCGCGCGTGATGAGCGGTTTCCGGAAAACCTACCTGCCCCTGGTGCTGTTCGCCGCGCTGCTGGCAATCGCGCCCGAGGCCATCAGCAAGGACTATTATCTGAAAATCCTGACCCTGTGCTGCGTGCACGCGGTCATCGTGGCGGGGCTGACCATGCTCCTGGGATTCGCCGGTCAAATATCCCTGGGCCATGCCGCGTTCTACGGCTTGGCTGCCTACGCCACGGCCCGGGTTACGGTGGTGCACGGCCTGCCCATGGAAGCGGGCCTGGGCATCGCCATCCTCCTGGCCGTGGTGGTGGCTGTGCTGATCGGCATCCCGTCCCTCAGACTCACGGGGCATTACCTGGCCATGGCCACTCTGGGGTTCGGGGTGATCGTGTATCTCGTGTTCAAGGGGGCCACGGAGTTTACCGGCGGCCCCACGGGCTTTACCCTGATCGGCCGCATTCCCAGGCTGGAGCTCTTTGGCTACTCCTTTACCTCGGAGATTTCCTACTATTATCTTGTGGCTGGAGTGCTCTTGGCCGTGCTCTTGTTGTGCCTGAACATCATCAATTCCCGCACTGGCCGGGCCCTGCGCGCCTTGCACACCAGCGAGAACGCGGCCCAGACCGCGGGCGTGGACATTGCCCGCTACAAGCTCTTCGTGTTCGTGCTCTCCGCCGTGTTCGCCGCCATCGCCGGTTTTCTCTACGCCCACTGGCATACCCACGTGTCGCCCAGCTCCTTCAACTTCATGGTCTCGGTAAAGTTCGTGACCATGGTCGTGCTCGGCGGCATGACTTCCATCTGGGGCGCGGTGGTTGGCGCTTTTTTCCTGACCATCCTGCCGTACTTCCTGCAAGAGTTTGAACATTTCCACGACGTGGAAATCATCATCATCGGCTTGATCCTGATCATATCCATGATGTTCATGCCCGAGGGCATCGTGGGCGCGGTGGACAAGGGGCGGCGTTTTGTGCTGCAACTGCTGCGGCGCTCCAAGGGCGCTTCTTCCGAGGAGCCGAGCCATGACTGAGGCCGCTCGCGACATCATGCTTGAATGTAGGGGCGTGACCGTGCGCTTCGGCGGGGTCACGGCCCTGGACAACGTGAATTTCACCGCGCGCAAACCAGCGGTCAACGCCATCATCGGTCCCAACGGCGCGGGCAAGACCACGCTGCTCAACGCCATCAGCGGCCTGGTGAACATGGCCCAAGGCGAGATTCTTTTCCAGGACAAGGACATTGCCGGGCTGCCGCCCTTTAAACGCGGCCGCGCCGGAGTGGTGCGGACCTTCCAGAACCTGGAGGTCTTCACCAACATGAGCGTGCTGGAAAACGTCATGACCGGCTGCCACCGCCGCGTGAAATACTCGGTCCTGGACGCGGTCATCAAAACGCCGCGCTATTTCCGCTCCGAACGCCGCTGCCGGGAACTGGCCATGGAAGCCCTGGATTTCGTGGGCATCGCCCACATGGCCGACCACGCCGCCGCTGAGCTGCCCTTTGGCTCCCTGCGCTTGTTGGAGCTGGCCCGGGCCATCAGCTCTGACCCGGACCTGCTGCTCCTGGACGAGCCCGCCGCTGGCCTCAACATGCGCGAGACCCGGACCTTGGGCCAACTCATCGCCCGCATCCGCGACGAACTGGGCAAGGCCGTGGTCCTGGTGGAACACGACATGGACCTGGTCATGAACATCTCCGACACCATCATCGTGCTCCAGTTCGGTCAGGAACTCACGCGCGGCACGCCCCAGGAAGTGCAAAACAACCCCGACGTCATTGCCGCCTACCTGGGCGAGGAAGATGACGACGATCAGCAACAAGGCCCGGCTTGCCGCCAGAATTAGCGAGAATACCCCGTGCTCACTGTCAAGAACCTCGATGTCCACTACGGCAAGATCCACGCGGTCAAACGCGTGTCCCTGCACGTCCGGCCCGGTGAAATCGTATCCCTGATCGGCGGCAACGGCGCGGGCAAGACCACGCTGCTCTCCACCATCTCCGGCCTGATCAAACCCACGCGCGGCAACGTCGCCTACACGGGCCGGGACATCACCAAAAGCAAACCCGACGCCATCGTAAAAATGGGCGTGTCCCAAGTGCCGGAAGGCCGCCTCGTGTTCAAGCCCATGAGCGTGGAAGACAACCTCCTGCTCGGCGCATACAACCGCAAGGCCGTGCGCCGCCGCGCCAAGCTCCTGGCCGAGAGCGGTGACTCAGAAATCCAGGAAGTCCCCCAAGTGGCCGAAGACCTGGACAAAATGTACGCCATGTTCCCGGTCCTGGGCGATCGCCGCAAACAACAAGCAGGCACCCTGTCCGGCGGTGAGCAGCAAATGCTGGCCATGGCCCGGGCCCTCATGAGCCTGCCGCACATGCTGCTCCTGGATGAACCTTCCATGGGCCTGGCCCCCACCATCTCCCAGGAAATTTTCCGCCACATCACTAAACTGCGCAACGACTTCGGCCTCACCGTGCTCCTGGTCGAACAAAACGCCCGCGCAGCCCTCAAAATCGCGGACCGAGGCTACGTGCTCGAAACCGGCCGCATCATCCTCCAAGGCCCAGCCCAAGAACTCATGGCCAACAAAGACGTGCAAAGAGCCTATTTGGGGCGGGATGTGGGGGACGAATAGGAAGATTTCGAGAGGGGGAACCTTTCTGAAAAAAGGTTCCCCCTCTCGAGCTCTCCCCCTCCCAAAACTTTTCATTTGGGGGGATGGGGCTGGAGGAATGCGCTGCTCGATTTGGCGCGGTGAGGTGGGCGTAGTGAGGGCGGCGAGGACGTCTTTCAGTACGCCTTTCTTGATTCGATTGAATAAGGAAGCTGGAACTCACATAGTGCAATGGAGT
>QZKZ01000050.1 GCA_004796465.1 Desulfovibrio sp. | reverse complement strand
GTGTCCCAGTGCGCTCGAGGCTCGCCCTTGCCATGGGAATGCTGGCCACGCTGTTCCTGCTCGCGGCCTGCGGCAAAAGCCACGTGGGCTCGGCTCCGGATGCCGACGTGGACCCAGGTCCGGCATGGCGGCCAGGCCAAGTCTCGCAAGCCGAAGCCCTTGACTTGGCCCGTGAATTCTCCACGCGCTCCATGGCCATATCCTCCTACGCGGAACTGGGCCCGGCCCTAAGCCAAAGCCTGGAGTACGCGCGAAAAAAGCCCCAGGACGTGCTCGCCCTGAACCAACCCTGGCTGCGGCTGACATGGCGGCAAGTGGCCTTGAGCCTGGAGCACCTCCTGGCGGCCCTGCCCCGGCTGGACCAGGACCCCGGCATCCTGGCCCGGGAATTCACCTGGTATCGCGGCGACCCCGAAACCCTGCTCACGGGCTACTATGAGCCCTGGCTCAACGCCTCCCTGACACCGCATCCCGACTACCCTTACGCCCTGTACTCCCCTCCCTCGGACCGCAGCCGCTATTCCCGGGAGGCCATCGACTTTGGCGGCGCGTTGGCGGGCCGGGGCCTGGAAGTGGCCTGGGTGGACAACCTGGTGGACGTGTACTTCCTGCACGTACAGGGCTCGGGACGCTTGGCGCTCAGGGACGGCGGCTCCATGCACGCCATCTACGCCGGAACCAACAGCCATGAGTATGTGGGCTTGGGCCGGTTCATGGTCGAACAGGGGTTGTTCAGCGAAGAGGACATGTCCATGCAGGCCATCCGCTCCTATTTCGAGGCCAACCCGCACACCATGCCCGAGCTCATGAGCGTGAACCCCAAGTACATTTTTTTCCAGCTCTCGGCCCATGGCCCGTTCGGTTCGACCACCGCGGAGCTCACACCACGGGTCAGCGTGGCCGTGGATCCCGAGTACATCCCCTACGCATCGCTCTTGGCCCTGGACGCCATCCTTCCCGGCCACCAAGGGCCGGACGAACGCCATTTCGGATTGGCCCTGGCCCAGGACACGGGCTGCATGGCCGGGAATCATGTGGACCTGTTTTGCGGCTCCGACGAACGGGCCGCGTATCAGGCCGGACTCATGAAGGGCTCGGCCAACCTGTATTTCCTTGTCAGCAACCTTGCCTTACCCTAGGAGAATCCCATGCCGTACTCCATATACCGCACGTTGACCTTCCTCATTCTGTTGGCCGCCCTCCTGGTTCCCTTTGAAACGCGGAGCGTTTGTGCGCAAGAGCAAAACAACGAGCCCCCTCAAGAGGTCGAAACCCGTGAATTCGAGGGCTTCATCCTGGCCGTCGCCACAGTTGCCGAACGGGAATACGAGGTGAAATTATCTTACCAAGGCAACACCCTTGTTGACGAGGAAAGCTGGATCGTGGACCCCATGGGCAGCGTGGAGATTCTCGAGGATTTCCCCAGGCAGGGCTGCCGGACCATGAACTTTTCCATCTTTTCCGGGGGAGCCCACTGCTGCACCATCATGTATATGATCACCCTTGATGGAGAGAATACCCATGTCACTGAGGTGCATCTGGAAAACAGTTCCATGGAACTGATCGACATTGACGGGGACGGCCAGTGGGAGGCCAATGTCATTGACTGGAGCTTTGCCTACTACTTCCTGGATGAGGACCACAACCTCTGCTATGCCTGCTCGCCCGGCTTTGCCCGCTATCTGGTGTACACGGACCAGGGCTGGCGGGCCAACGCCCCAGGCGAATTCCCCCAGATCTACATGGACACCATTGCCACCCAGTACAACGAGCATGACGCGGCCCACGCCATCCGCTTGGCATATTACACCCTCATGGCCGGAGGCGGCCAGGACAAGGCGCGGAACACCTTGGAGGAACTCTTGCCGCCTGAATGGCAGGATGTTGTGGACACCCTGTTCGCGGATATTGTTGAAGCTGTGGAAGGCTACGCGCCCATGCGCGTTTTAGAGTTGGAGTGATGGACGTGAAGTTCCCCGGCATGACCCTTATCAGGAAGCTGTGGCCTGCTTCCTGCTCCGCCTTGGTCTTGGCCTTGGGAGTGGCCCTTTTGCTTGGGGCCGGTTCCGCCTGCGCCGAGGAGAATGGCACCCAAGGATCGGACACCGAGGGCGCTGAACTGATGGAGCCCATACAGGGCGCGTTCGGCTTTTTCCTGGGTGAGCGGTTCGCGCCCAACGACGACATCCCTTGCCGCGAAACGCGCCACGGGCTTGTTGCCTGCGAGGTGGAGCCGCCCGTGCCCTCGCCCCTGTTTACCACCTATTTCCTGGACCTGGACCCGGACAGCCGGGTCATTGTGCAGATCTCGGCCACGTCCTTTTACAACGACCGCATCGCCTATGAGCGCCGCCGGGGTGAAGCAGCGGCCAATGTCTCGGTCCGCTTCGGCAACCTGCGCGAGCACCAGGGCGGCCTTTTGGCCCAACTCGGCCACACCAGCGCTTTTCTGTTCGGCCAGGAAAACGACACTACCAAGGAATACGGCCTGACTCTGCTGGTCACGGACGACACCGCCTATCAAGCAGCAGTGGAGCGGCTGCGCAATCATTCCCCGGACTCGGGG
The DNA here is from genome assembly GCA_004796465.1 of Desulfovibrio sp. Classification (GTDB taxonomy): domain Bacteria; phylum Desulfobacterota; class Desulfovibrionia; order Desulfovibrionales; family Desulfovibrionaceae; genus MADRE1. The sequence goes on along the minus strand of QZKZ01000050.1, from coordinate 4,537 downwards.
CAAAACGCGCAATAACTCGCCGTACTTTCTCAGTTTGAGGGGACCGGCTCGGCAAACCCGGCTTCCACGAATTGCGCCAAGCAGGCCACGGCCGGACGCTTGGGGTCTTCGTTCACGTGCAGGGTCACGGTGACGCTGGGCAGGGGCGGCAGGCCCGACTCAGGGCCAAGCGCGGCACAGCCCTGATCCACGCTGCTGCGAGCGACCACGGACACCAGCAACCCCGAGCGAACCGCCGCCAGGATGGCCCCCAAACTCATGCTGCCAAAGGCAATGCGAAAGGGAATATCGGCCTTGTCCAAGGCTTCCAGGGCCCAGCGCCGATGCAGGCAGCCCTCGTGGAACACGGCCAGGGGCAAGGGGTCCTGTTTGTTCCAGATCGTTTCCAGGGCCAGCCCCTTGGCCCCGATCCAGACCAAGGGCATGCGCGACACCATCTTGCCGCCCTGCTTGACGCGGTCCGCGCCGTCGCCCGTGGCCACGCACAGGTCCAATTCGCCCGCAGCCAAGTGGGCCAAAAGCTCGTTGCTGGGCCGGCACCACACGTCCACCCGCACCTTGGGAAAGGAGCGGGCAAAACGGGACAACACGCCGGGCAAGTATCGGGTGGCATAGTCGTCGGGCACGCCGAGCCGCACCTGCCCGGTCATTTCCGGGGCCGCCAGAGAAGCCAGGGCCTCATCGTGCAGCCGGAGCATGCGTTTGGCGTAGCCCAGCAGCAGTTCTCCGTCAGGGGTCAGGGACACGGTCCGAGCCTTGCGCTCAAAGAGACGGCGGCCCAACTCCTCTTCGAGCCGCTTCATCTGCATGGACACCGCGGACTGGGTCCGGTGGACCTGGTGTCCGGCCTGGGTGAAACTTCCCAGCTCCGATGCGGCCACAAAGGTGCGCAAAGCATCCAGGGGCAGGTGATTCAGGGGCAATGGGGGGAGCACTTTCTCATCAATCATGCTGATGCTTACCATGCAAACTATTCGTTTGTCGAATGGGTTTTCCCGGGGCAGTGTCATGAAAAACCAGTCGCACACAACCATTTCCCAAGGAGAATCCCATGGAAAACCAAAGCGCTCTTCGAGAAAGTACTTCCAGTAATTGGAAAAAGTTTCGGGAGCTTATGCCCGACGTGGCCCAGGCCTATGATGAACTGCCCGGAGTTGCCTATTCAGGCGGCAGTTTGGACGCCAAGACCAAACGGATCATGGCCATTGCCATTGCCGTGGCTTGTGGCTGCCGCGCCTGCATGCTGTTTCAGACCGAGCGGGCCCTGGACCTGGGAGCGACTGCCGAGGAGATTTTAGAGGCCTGCAGTGTGGCCATCTCCCTGGGCGGCACTATGGCAGGGGGCGAGACCACTCGTGTTGTGCAGTACTTGTCGGAGTTGGGAAAAATCTAAACAGACGGTTCTTCCCGGCCCTTGATGCGTCAAGATGCGTAAACATGCTTCAGGGGCCGGGAACTGCTGGAAAGACTATTGGGACATGTCCCGGCTGCGAATGCCTGCCAGGAACAGGATGGCGTCAAGGCCCAAGGTGGAGATGGAATGGCCCGCGCCTTCCTTGACCAGGGGCTTGGCATGAAAGGCAATGCCCAGGCCCGCGATGTTGAGCATGGGCAGGTCGTTGGCCCCGTCGCCCACAGCGATTGCCTGCTGCAGGCTGATGTCTTCCTTGGCCGCGATATCCCTGAGCAGCTCGGCCTTGCGCGGGCCGTCCACGATCCGTCCCCGCACCCTGCCCGTAAGCTTGCCGTCTTCTATGTCCAACTCGTTGGCGTACACATAGTCCACACCTAAACGCTGCTGGAGATGGTGGCCAAAATACGTGAACCCGCCGGAAATGATCGCGGTCTTGTAGCCGAACTTCTTGAGGTTGCGGATCAGGCGCTCGGCCCCTTCAGTGAGAGGCACGCGCGCGGCCACCTCGGCCAGGGCGGACTCGGGCAGCCCCTTGAGAAAGGCCATGCGCTGGGCCAAACTCTCGGAAAAATCCATTTCTCCGCGCATGGCCCGGGCCGTGACCTCGCTCACTTCCTTGCCCTTGCCAGCGGCAACCGCCAACTCGTCGATGAACTCAGCCTGGACCAGGGTGGAGTCCATGTCAAAGGCCACCAAACGCCGGTTGCGGCGAAAGGCGTTGTCCTCTTGAAAGGCGATGTCCACGCCCAGTTCCGCTGATATGGCTAAAAAAGCCTTGCGCACCGCGCTCACGTCCTGGGGGGTGCCGCGCAGGGAAAACTCCACGCAGGCGGGCAAGGTGGCGTTGCCCGTGAGGGGCGGGCGGCCCGAAAGCCGGGTGATCACGTCGATGTTCAGGCCGTTTTCCGAGATCACGCGGGATACGGCAGCCACTTGCGCGGCAGTGATGCGCCGGGCAATGAGCGTGGCGATGAACCGCTGCTTGCCTTGGACACCTGTCCAGGCCTCGTAGCTCTCAGGACGAACGGGAGTACAGGTCAGGTGCACGCCCAATTCGTGGGCCTTGAACAGCAGGTCCTTGACCACGGGCGCGGACTGGGCGTGCTCCGGGATTCGTATCAGCATGCCCAGGGACAGGGTCTCGTGGATCACGGCCTGGCCGATGTCCAGCACGTCCACGTCCAAACCGTCGAGCACGCCCGCGAGTTTCGCGGTCAGTCCCGGGGAGTCGTCGCCCGTAATGCGCACCAAAAGGATTTCCTGCATGAATGCCCTCCTTGCAAAGCGCGATAAGCGTAGAGTTTTTTTTTCGAGTGGGCAAGGGGCGCGGCCTGCTTGATTCTTTCCAGGCAAAGGCATGACCCGTTGCGCTCATTTTTCCTGGAGGCTACAATTCCACAGCCACGAATTCTCCTTCAACCTTCGAGACACAGCCTTGGAGGCCGCATGAGACGTCAGCTTAAATTCTTCCTGGTTTCCGCCAGCATTTTCATCCTGGTCTGTTTTGTCATCTTCCTGGTCAATGAGACCGTGACTCTGGTCGGGCTGGCAAAATCCATTGATCCCCTGTTCGGCTGGATAACTCTGGGCTTTTTGCTCACCGTGTACTTCGTGTTCCTGGCCGTGCCTGTCCTGACGTTCCTGAGCATGCCCAAGGCCTTGCGCCCGCCCAAGGACCAGGAATCCGCCGCATATGGTGAGTACCTCTCTCAACTCAGGCCACGTCTGAAAAAGAATCCCTTGCTCAAGGGGATTGGCCTTAAATTCAAGACCAAGGATGACATCAACGAGTGTTTCAAGGTCTTGGACGAACAAGCCGACAAGATCATCAAGAAAACAGCCTCTTCCGTGTTCCTGACCACGGGCATTTCCCAGAACGGCCGCCTGGACGGGCTCATGGTCTTCCTGACCATGACCGGCATGGTCTGGAAGGTGGCCAAGATATACAACCAACGCCCGTCACTCAGGGAAATGTTCCAGCTCTACGCCAATGTGGCGGTGACCACTTTTGTGGCCACGGAGATCGAGGAACTGGACGTGGCCGAACAATTGGAGCCCATCATCGGTCCCGTGCTCGGCGGGTCGGCCCTGTCCGCCATTCCGGGCTCACGGGTGGTGGTCAACGTGGTGACCAACTCGATCCTGGACGGGTCCATGAACGCCTTTTTGGTCTGCCGGGTGGGTGTGATCACCCGGCGTTACTTTGGCTACACCCGCGAGGAAAGCCGGTCTGTGCTGCGCCGCATGGCCAGCGCCGAGGCCGGAACCATGCTCCTGTCCATCTCCCTGACCTCGGCCAAGGCCATTTCCGACGCCATTTGGCGAGCCTCGAAAAAGTACGCGCTCAAGACTCCGGCCAAGGTGGGCTCTGCTGCAGCGGGCAAGGCTGGAGACGCGGCATCGTTCCTTAAAGGCAAAGCGCGCAAACTGATCTACGGTGAGGAAACAGACGGAGAAGGGGAGCAAGAGCAAGGGCCGCCACCTGCCCCGGAGCAAGAACCCCAGACCTGAGTTCCTTTTCCCCTTTTTGAGCGGCGCTGATATCTTGACTGTCAAAATATATTAGCGTTAGATATTTTGAACTTCAAACAATAAGAGGTTCAAGATGTCTGATGCAACGATTTTTTGGATTGCGTTCCAATCCAGCCTGTTTCTTGGGCTCATCCATGGGATCAATCCCTGCGGTCATTCCTGGGTCGTGCTCGCTCCTTTTGTGGCTGGAGACAGCAGCGGTCGGCGCGTGGCGCGGCTGACCCTGGCCTTTATCCTGGGTACGGCCGTGGGATGTCTGGCCATTGCGGTTGCCTTGGGAGCCCTGTCCGTAGGCCTGCCCGACTCAGTGCGCCAAGCCGTGGACTTGGGCACGGCCTGCATCATCATGGGGTTGGGGCTGGTCATGTTGATTAAACCCAACCTGTTGCACCACCATGACCACCACCATGATCATTGCCCTGACCACACCACTCCTTGCCTCAACAACCGAAACACCCGGGTTGCCACGGCCTGGGGATTGGTCTTGCTGGGTTTCGTCAATGTGATCGTGCCCTGCCCCACTTTGGCCATGATGTATTCCTACGCCATCGACTCCACGTCCATACCCCGCGCCGTGGGGGTATTCACGGC
>QZKZ01000350.1 GCA_004796465.1 Desulfovibrio sp. | reverse complement strand
GGGTGGCCACGTGCTGGGTGCCCGCGCCAAGCACGGAGCCCACGCCGCCGCCCAGGAAAATGCGCGTGCCCAGGCCGATGGTCATGAAATACGGGTCGTTGAACAGGGGCGAGAGTCGCCCGGACGTGGCGAAGTTCACGTTGCGGGCGCTGGGCTTGAGCGGTCCCATGTAGGTGTAGATGATGCGGCTGGTGAGGTTCACGGCCGCGTTGTAGTTCTGATAACAATTGCGCGGATTGAGGATCTCGGCAAAAGGCAGGTCGCTGAGCGTGATGTCCTTTTCCAGCTCTTTGCGAGGGTAGCAGTCCGTGCCGTAGGAAGCGGCCTTGAGGCGCACGGCCTTGCCCCGGGCCAGGTCCTCGATCACATGGCCGCCGCCATACTTGAACTGGCCGGGATAGACCTTGTTCAGGGGGTCGTCCCGGTCGGGTTCCGTGGCCCCGAGAAAGGCATCGACCGCGGCTATGCCCGCATAGGCCGGAACATCATTGAGCCAGACCTTGGAGGTCCTCATCATTGGCGGTTCCTGGCCGATATTGAAGAACATGCCCGAGGAACACATGGGCGAAAACGTGCCCGTGGTCACCACGTCCACTTCCTTGGCCGCTTTTTCCTTGCCCATCTTGCGCACCGCCTCGGTCATTTCCTCGGCGTTGAGCACCACGGCCTTGCCCTGCTTGATGCGTTTGTTGATTTCGTCAATGGTCTTGGTCACGGCGTATTTCGCGCCCATGGGACCTCCTTGCGGGCTCGCGCCCCTCTCTCAACGGTATGAACGTAGGCCTATACGCCCTTTGGCCGGTACTGACAACTTGGCTTGGCCCGGCATGACAGGCCGTGTGGAAATCTGTACATTCTTCCCTGTCCGGGCCTGCCATCCGCCCGGGGAATAAGGAACATACATGAAGGTACTCATCTTGGGCCTGGGCAGGGTCGCCACGGAACTGCTCAAACGGCTGGCTGAATCGTGGCGGGCCACCCTGGTGGACAAGGGAGAGGACCGTCTTACCGAGTATTCCGCCCGCTTCGCGTCCGTTGTCAGGGTTGTGGCGGGCGACGCGTCCAGCCCCGTGGTATTGGAAGAAGCGGGTTTGGCCGAGCAAGACTATGTCCTGGCCCTTACGGACGATGACCGGGTCAACCTGGCGGCCTGCAATTTTGCCAGGGACGCCGGAGTCAAACACATCTTGTCCCTGGTCAATGACCCGGACCAACTGGACGCCTTCAGTGAACTGGGCGTGCGCACCCTTTCCGTGGCCACGGGACCGGCCCGTTCCATCTACCACTACCTCCAAGACCCCCGCATCGACGTCACGCCCATTGGCCGGGGCCGGGGCGAAATCATGGAAGTGGAGGTCAGCGACAACCACTGGACCGACGGCAAACCCGCCCACTTGTTCGGCGACGCCGAATGGCGCTTGGCTGCTGTGTTTCGCGGCCAAGACATGCTTTTTGCCGGGCCCGACACCAAGCTCAAGTCCGGCGACCGCCTCGTGTTCCTGGGGCGTCCCGACATGTTCCAGCCTGTTTGTTCCTTGTTGGAATGCTCCCAACCCAGTTTTCCCCTGGGCCACGGACAAAAGCTCCTAGCCGCCTTTCCCCACGCCGGGGAAACCGAGCAGCCCGCCATGCTCGACGAAGTACTGCACCTGGCCCAGAACACGCGGGTCAAGGAACTGCTGGTCTTGTGCAACAAGGACCGCTGCCCGCTCAAGGAAAAGTTGTCCACCTGGTCCCAGAGCCTGGACCTGGAAACCAGGGTTGTCTCGGATAATCCCTTAAATGATGTCCGTGAGATTTGCGATCTGGAATCCATTGGCTTGGCCGTGATTCCCCTGCCCCAAGCCAAGGGGATCAGCGCCCTGACCAAGGCGACCGTGGCTTCACTGGCCCATGACTTGCCCTGTCCCTTGCTTGTGACCAAACAAAGCCACCCCTATTCCCGCATCTTGGTGCCGTTTCACGGCGCACGAATTGCCGAACAAGCCCTGGAGACCGCCATTGACTTGGCCCAACAAATAGGGGCCGAGGTCACAGCCGTGGTGGTGCAAGAGCCTGAATTTCTCCATGACAACGCAGCCGATGCTACGGGAACAGGCGATACCATCGAAAATTGGCTTGACGCCACCCTCGCCAAGATCAGGGAACTGGCCCATATCCATAAGTTTACGGTGAACGAAGCCATCCGGCAGGGTAATCCCGTGCGCGAGGTGGTTGATTTGGCCCGGGACTACAACCTCATTGTCCTGGGCAGCTCCAGCAAGGACAAGGGCGTGTTCTCCCCCAACCTGGGCGACATGATCGCACGCAAGTCGCCCTGTTCGGTGCTCATGGTCACGGGATAGAAAAGCGCCATGGCCATAGATCAAGCCTGGTCCCTGCTCATCGTGTCCCTGGCCGCCGTGGCCCTGCCCGGCTTGGCCCGGCTCGTGCTGCTCCCTGCCGTGGTCCTGGAAATCCTGTTCGGGGTTGTCCTGGGCAAGAGCCTGATCGGCCTGGACATGCACGGCCCTTGGGTGCCCTTTCTCGCAGAGTTGGGATTCATGCTGCTCATGTTCCAGGCAGGCATGGAAATCGACTTTTCCCTGATCCGCAAGCAGAGCAAGGCCCAGTTCGGCCTGCAACTCGCCATTTTCGGGTCAACCCTGGCCCTGGCCTTTGTGGCTGCCGGACTGCTCGGGCAAGGCGGGTTCCTGGCCCTGGTGCTCTCCACCACGTCTCTTGGCCTGGTGGTGCCCTCTCTCAAGGAGGCCGGGCTGAGCAAGACCCCACGCGGCCAGGCCATGCTCATCGCCGCCACCCTGGCCGACTTCCTGACCCTGTTCGCCATCACCTTTTTTGTACTCTTTCACAACCACGGCCTGGACTGGCGTTTTCTCGCGCCCGTGCCCTTGTTCGCGGGATTTGCCCTGCTGCTCAAGCTCGGCCGCTTGTGGGCCTGGTGGCATCCCGAGGCGGCAGCCCGGCTCTTGGGCCAGGAAGACGCCCAGGAGATCGGGGTGCGTCTGTCCTTGGCCCTGCTCTTCCTGTTCGTGGCCCTGTCCGAACTGGTGCATTTGGAGCCCGCCCTGGGGGCGTTCATGGGCGGAGCGTTGCTCTCCTTTGTATTCCGGGAAAAGGGCCATTTGGAAACCAAGCTTTCGTCCATTGGCTATGGTTTCCTGATCCCCATCTTTTTCATCAATGTGGGGCTTGAGTTCGACTTGGGAAATATCCTGGATGGCGGCAGGCTGGTCTTTACCATGGGTTTGTTGGGCTGCGCCGTGTTGGTCAAGGTGCTGCCGAGCCTGCTTTTCACCTTGACGCGCATTCCCCCAAGCCAGGCCTTAAGCGCCGGTTTCCTGCTCTCGTCCCGGCTGTCCCTGATCATCGCCGCGGCAGCCATCGGCCTCGAGCAGGGCTTTCTCACGCCCGGGCTCAAAGATTCCATCGTGCTCTTGGCCGTGTTTACCTGCTTGCTCGGGCCGACTCTGTTCAAGCTGACCAGCGGCCGCGTCAGTGCAGGCTCTCCGCCGAATCAAAAGGCGAACGGCTCTTCGTAGCGGACTTCGAAAATGTAGGGAAAAGAGGGCGGCTCAATGGGTTCGGCGTGCTGGGATTCCAGAACGATCCCAGGCTCCACGTAAGTGAGCATGACGTCGGGCAGGCTTATCCCCCGGAGAAAATCGCCGAGGGTTGCGGCCATCTCACCGGTCTCCGCGACAGACCCCGACACCTGCGCCCAACCGTAATCCCCCGCCGGAGCCGGGCCCTGCACCAGCACACCCACGGCAACGGCGTCTGCCAGGCAACAGATGATCTGCACCCGGAACAAGGCGTACATGCCCTGTTCCGTGAGTTCAGGAGTATTCACAATAAACCCGCGTACGCTGACGAATCCTTCCCCAGGCGCGGTCTCCGGTTGCATGCCCAGGGTGATGAGTTCAGCCGTGTTCATCAGCACATATTCCCGGCCATCATGAGTGATTCGGGATTCTTGCTCCAGGAGTGGCCCGGTTCCCTCAGAACCACCGCTAAACGAGGCCGGGGGATCCATGGGTGTATCGAATACCTGCCCGCTGCCTACAGGCTCGCCTCCCCACCAAAACAGGGCCAAGCAGCAGACAAAGACCAGACCTGCCAGGACACGTCCCCTACGCGGCTTGCTGCCTCCACCGAACAAGATTGCCAGCCCAAAAAAAATACAGGTACAGGCCGCGATTAACGTCAGCCATTCGTACTTGGGATTGAGCAGCATCCAATAATCCGGCCCCAGAGCCAAACATTCCATGGCTCCGCCCATTGTCACGAGCAGGGCGCCCTCCAGGTACCGCAACAGAACGCGCATCATCCGGCCTCCACAAAGAGTCCGTAAAACAGCGACAGCAGCAGCACCATCACAAAGGGCGCGATCATCAACGCCACAGCTACTGGCCTGCGGAACACGCCCAGGAACATGGCGCCCAGCTTGATGTCCACCATGGGGCCCACGGCCACGAAGGAGAGTTTGGCCGCCTTGGAAAACAGGGTGAACGAGGCCGCCACAAATGCGTCTGCTTCGGAGCAAATGGACAGGGCCACGGCCAGCAGCATCATGAACAGCACTGACAGGACCATGTTGCCACCGACCTCGAACAGCCACGTGCTGGGCATGAAGGTCTTGATGGTCGCCGCAGCCACAGCGCCGAGCACGAGATATTGGCCCATTTCCAAGAATTCTATTCCAGCGTGGGCCAGGATACGAATAAACACGGGGCGGTCTTCATGGCCGTGTTTACTATGGTCGTGATCAGCGTGATCATGGTCATGACCGTGGCATGCGCAACCATGATGCACGTGTTCCTCATTGTTGTTCCGGGCGGGCTTGAGCAGATGTTCGGCCCGCAAGCGGCCCAAGGCCAAGCCCACGGCCAGGGCAGGCACGGCCACGAACAGGGCCCGCAGGGCCACCATGGACAGGTCGGCCTGAAAGGCCACGTAGGTGGAGACCAGGACCACGGGATTGATCACGGGCGCGGCCAGCATGTAGGTGATGGCTGTGTGCGGCGGTACGCCCTTGAGCAGCATGCGCCGGACAATGGGCACCACCCCGCACTCGCAGGTGGGCAGGGCCATGCCCGCCACCAGCCCGAACAGGGAACCCAGCACCGGATGTTTGGGCACCAGCCTGGTGATGCGCTCGGGCGTGAGCCACTCTTCCATACAGGCCGAGACCAGGGAGCCCAGCAGCAAAAACGGTGCGGCCTCAACAACAATGGCCGCCACAAGGGACGCGAACAGGCTCAGGGTTTCCATGTTGACGAGAGTCCCTGAGCAGAACATTCAAATATGTTACGCATGGCAGGTGTGGTATCTCTTCCCATGACCTTTGGCAATGTATAGGCAACGTCTACCCAAGGT
>QZKZ01000321.1 GCA_004796465.1 Desulfovibrio sp. | reverse complement strand
ATTGCCTGCCAAGCAAAACCTCTCAGAAGAGGCAGGCACGACAGAGGCAAGACAGGGGGAGGAGAAAGAAGCGACTACGGAGCGTTGGAACCCGGACCAGGCCCGGCTCCACCGCCCGGGCGCGGCGGCGGGGGGGCGGGCCGTACTGGTGCGCCGTCCTCGGGTGCACCTGGCCGCTCTCCCGGTCCTAAAGGCGGGGGATGGATGCGATCTTCCTCAGGGTTGTCTTCAGCTCCGGGCAGCTCATGGGGCGGGATGTGCAGCGCCTCGGCAGCGGCCCGGTCCTCGGGAGTGGGGTTGGGGTCTGCGTGGGGGATGTACGGTTCACTCTCTTCCGATGCTTGGGTGGAGTCCGCCTCCTCGGCCTCGGGAGAGACCTCTCCGGGCTCAAGTTCAGCCGGTGCGGTGGTGATGGCCTCGGGCTCGGGAAGGGCCTGGGTCGCGGAGTCAAGAGTAGGGTCGGCGGCAGGCACGGCTACTGGCTCGGCAGGCGCAATGTCCGCCACGGGTTCGTCGCTGCCCTGGCTGTACCAGAAGGCAAACCCAGCCAGGAGCAAGGCCGCGACCAAGCCGATCCACAGCCAGGGCACGGTAAAGGAGCGCTCGGAGGAAAAGCCGGGCGCGTATTCGGCTGTGGGGCGGCTGGAAAGATAGAGCTCCAGCATGTCGGCCATTTCCTCGGCGGTCTGGAAGCGCTCGTCCGGCTCCAGGGCCGAAGCCTTGCGCGCGATAGCGGACAGGGCCGGAGGCGTGTGCGGGTTGATGGCCGAGGGCGGGGCTGTGTCGCCAAGCAGCACCTTTTTCAGCAATTCGGCGTGGCTGGAATGGGAAAACGCGGGCTGCAGCGTAAGCAGTTCGTGCAGGACCAGGCCCAAGGCGTAGATGTCCGAGCGTTCGTCCGAAAGGCTGTCAAAGCGCTCGGGCGAGAAATAGCGGGGCGTGCCCATGAACTTGGCGGTGTGGGTGGCGTCCTCGGCCTGTAGGGGCTTGGCCAGGCCAAAATCCGCGATCCAGACCTTGCCTGCCCGGTCCACCATGAGATTGCCGGGTTTGATGTCCCGGTGCAGCACGCCCTGCTTGTGCGCGTATCCCAGCGCCCTGGCCGCGTCCGCCATGAGCCGGGCCACGGCCGCGTAATACCCCTGGTCGAGTTGGGGGTAGACCTCGGTGGGCGAGCCGCTGAGTTGGGACCCGGTTGGGCGGTTTTCCTGGGACTGGATATCCTCGACCGTATTCGAGAAAAACGTGTTCTCGTCCTGGTTCCTGTGGCCCGGTCCCTTGTCCGCCAACTCCTGGATGATGCGGTCAAGGCCCTTGCCGTCGATGAACTGCATGGCAAAGTAGGAGAGGCCTTGGTCTTGGCCCGCGCCGAACACGGGCACAATGTTGGGGTGGGCCAAGTTGGCGGCCAGGGTGGCCTCGCGTTCGAACAGGGCGCGGGCCGCGCCGCTGGACATGGACTCCTTGGGCAGCACCTTGAGCGCGGCCCGGCGGGACAAAGAGATTTGCTCGGCCTCGTAGACCACGCCCATACCGCCCCGGCCGATTTCCCGGATCAGGCGGAAGTCACCGAACCGGCGCTGGTCTTTGTCTCCGGCGCGGCGGCGCATTTCTCCGGCCTGTTCGTTGATCTGGTCCTTGACCCCTTCCAGGGCCGCCACGGACGGCAGCAAGGCCACTATTTCCTCGGCCAGATGCGGATACCGGCCCACGTACTCGGCAATGTCAGGGTCTTCGCCCTGGCGCAGCCGCTCCATGTAGTCCGCGGCCAAGGTTTCAAGAATCGAGGCGGAAGCATCGCTCATGCCATGCCCTCGAGCCGGAACGCGGAAAAACCCGCAAGCAAGTCCTTCAAGCGGGTCAAGGCGCGCACGTAGCGGATGGACGCGGCCTTGGCCTCAATGCCCAGGACTTCGGCGCACTCCTTGTTGCTCAGTTCCTCGAAATGGCGCATGGCCAGGATCTCCTGGTCCATGTTCGACATCTTTTCAATGGCGGCCCTGGCCTTGTCCAGCATGTCCCGGGCCATGACCTCGCCGCTGGGCGAAGGTGATTTGCCAAAGAATTTTTCCGCCAAGCACATGGACGTGGCCTGGGGCGCGATCATCTTGTGTTCGCCCAGTTCAAGCCGTACGTCGCGCATTTTCGCGCCGAGGTGGCGGCGGTGCAGGTCGATGAGGGTCTGGAAGATCATGGTCCGCATCCACACAAAGGGCGTGCCGCAACTCTCGGGTTCGTAGCTGTCTATGCGCTTGACCGCTTCGTAATACGCCTCTTGCAGGCCGTCTTCCGCGTCGATGCGCGTGGCCAGCCGCCGGTCCATGCGGAAGCGGATCATGGCCAGAAAGCGCTCGCGGTTGGCGTCCACGAGCCGGGCCAGGGCTTCCTGACCGCCCTCGGGGAAGTCCAGGGTTGTTTCCTGCGGGGAGTTCATTTCCATAATTGCAACCATCCCATTATGTCACCGCACTATAGACTCGAACGACCCTCCTGCCAAGCTTCACGCCTCCTGTAGATTCTCGCGGTGCAAACCGTACTCCTCCTGGAGAGAGGCGCACACCCCGCGCACACCCCGCGCACACCCCGCGCACACACACGCGCACACATCTAAAGGGAGAGCATCATGAATGCCGATATCATACATAACTGCAAGCTGTTGGCCCTGAGCGGCCTGGCCAGTGTCTTGTTTTTTTCGGTGCTGACCCTGGGGCTCATCACCGCCACCGAGGCCATGGCCCAGGAAGCGTCCAACGGCCAATACATGCCCCCGCCGCTGCAAGGCCAGGACGCTGGGAACGCTGGCATGCCCCCGCAAGCGCAAGGCGGTGGGGATATGGAACACATGGGGCCGCCGCCGCACGACCAGGACGGAGCGTCCGCCGGTCCCATGGGCCCGCCGCCCGAGGGGCAAGGCGAAGCTGGCGGTGAACACATGGGGCCGCCACCGCAAGGCCAAGGTGGAGAGGACCATATGGGGCCGCCGCCCCAGGGGCAGGGAGGCGAAGACATGGAGAACCTGGGTCCTCCGCCGCAAGGCCAAGAAGGCAGGAACATGGATTCGTACTCGCAAGGGCAGGGCAACGGGAATATGGGTCCTCCGCCGCACGGGCAAGATTTTTCCGGGAACGGGCAGTTCATGGGACCACCTCCAAAACAGGGCTTTTCCGGGAATGGACAACATATGGGGCCGCTGTCCAATGGTCCTGGCGGCGAAATAGCGGGCAACATGGGACCGCCCATGGAAGGCCATGACGGGCAGTTCTCCGATCAGATGGGGCCTCTGCCTGAAGGGCAAGGCTTTTCAGGTCAAGGACAGCATATGGGCCCTCCCATGAGTGGCCAAGGCGGGCAATTCTCCGGCCAAATGGGGCCTCCGCCCCATGCCCAAGGTCTTTCCGGCCAAGGACAGCATATGGGACCGCCCAGTAGCCAGGACGGCGAGTTCGCCGGCAACATGGGGCCGCCCATGGATGGCCAAGGTGGGCAATTTTCCAGCCAGATGGGGCCGCCCCCCAATGGTCAGGACGGTGAATACGCAAGCATGATGGGACCGGCCATGAATGGCCAGGGCGGGAACTTCGCCGGCCAGATGGGACCGCCGCCCCATGCGCAAATGAATGGAGGGGGAGGCGGACAGGGATTCGGGCCTCCGCCCATGCATAACCAGGGCCAAGGCGGACACTCCGGCCAGGGCCGCTCCATGGGACCGCCCCAGGGAGGGGCTGGCCGCAGTTAAGTAATGCGGGCTACAGGCCGGACTCGCGCACGAATACGCCCACGGCCCTCCGCCAGATCATGGACGCCAGGCTGCGCGGTTGGGCTCCAAGGACCACCGTTCCTGCCACCATCCGGACCGGTGGTCCTTCCGCGTTGTCCACCTCGCATACCGCGCGGTACAGGGACTGCTCGGGCACCAGGGTGGTGTCGCGGCCTTGGGT
>QZKZ01000325.1 GCA_004796465.1 Desulfovibrio sp. | reverse complement strand
GCTCAAATATGGAGGCTGTTGCCGTAAATCTCACATCAACGCCCGCTTGCGGGCGCACAACAAAGGGCGGGCGGGTGGGGCCCAAATATCAAAAAGCCCGGCAAGCCGTACCTGCCGGGCATCATCATCCTCGCCAACATGCCGGATTCACTACAACATCCCTACCCGGCCTCCTCCCGCATGGACTCCACAATAGCCCGGGCCGCCCGCCCCGGAGCACCCGGCTCGCCCATGCGCTGCCGCAGCTCCCGCAAGGCCAGGCGAACACCTTCCAGCGCCTCGCCATCCGTGAGCCAAGCCTTGGCCAAGGGAACCATCACCTCAGGCGACACCTCGTCCTGCAACAGCTCAGGAAACACCTTCCGCCCCAAGATAAGATTGGGCAAACTAATGTGCTCCACATTCACCAAGCGCCGCGCCAAAAACATGCTCAACCCCGACATCTTATACCCCACCACGCAGGGCGTGCCCAGAAGCGCGGCCTCTAGGGTCGCGGTGCCTGAACTGGCCAGCAAAAACGCGCACCCAGCCATGGCCCGGTATCTCTCGTCCGGGTCCACATACTCCACGGGCACGTTTTCAGGCCACAGCGCTTGCAGCCGCTCCAGCTCCACCCCGGGCGCGCGCACCACGATGAACTTCAGCTCTGGAAACTCCTTAACGAGCTGCCCGGCAGTGGCCGCGAACTCGGGCAGCAACGCCGCGATCTCTTTTTTCCGGCTCCCCGGCAAGATGCCGATCCGCCAGGGATCACGCTCCAAAGCATCCAACTCGGCCAGGGGCAGCTCATCCAGCAGCGGATGCCCCACAAATTCCACATCCACCCCACGCTCCGAGTAGAATTCCTGCTCAAAGGGCAAGATACACAACACCTTGCGGCAATACTTCTGCAAAAATTTCACCCGGCCCGAGCGCCAGGCCCAGACCTGGGGGCTGATATAATAATACACTGGAATCCCCAGCCCGTGCGCCATCCTGGCCAACCGGAAATTAAAGTCCGGCGCGTCAATGAGAATCAACGCCTCGGGCGGCTGTTCCCTGAGCCTGCGCTTGATCGCCTTGAACATTCGCAATATGCGCGGCAAGCTCGACAGCACCTCGGTCGCGCCCACCAGGGACAGGGCCGCCATTTCATACATCTGCTCCTGGCCCAGAGAGGCCATGGACGGCCCGCCAATGCCCTCGAACGCCAGCTCCGGGCGCAGCGCCCGCATCTCGCGCATCAGCGCGGCCCCGTGCATGTCGCCCGAAGCCTCGCACGCATTCACCCAAATCCTGCTCTTCATCAAACACCGCCGCGATTACAGGGAAAAGCACTTGCCATCACGCACGCTGGGTACTATGGTCCCCTCCCAATGGCAACCGGCCTTCTCGAGCGGTGTCAGCCTAACCGGCCGGAACACCCGGCCCGGCCCCCCCAGGCGGAACACAAAAAATTCCACGCTCCCATGAGCGCTTCCCCTATCACCACAACGCGGCGATTCAAGCCGCCCCAGGGATGACACTATTATGAATGTCGGCGTTATCGGCTTAGGATGGATGGGCAAGGTGCACCTGCGCCTCTACTCGGAACTGCGCGGCGTGAACATCGCCGGAGTGGTGGACGTGGACCCCGAAGCCCTCGGCCAAGTCCAGCAGCAATACGGCGTGCCCACCTTTTCCAGCCTCGATGAATTCCTTGAAAACGACCTTGATGCGGTCTCGGTCTGCGTGCCCACGGGCCGCCACCACGAGATCGGCCTGCAACTCATTGCCAAGGGCGTGCCCCTGCTCATGGAAAAACCCCTGGCCGCCACCGTGGGCCAGGGCCGTGAACTGGTCACCGCTGCCCGCGCCGCGGGCGTTCCGCTCATGGTCGGCCACCTCGAACGCTTCAACCCCGCCGTGGCCCGCATCGCCGAAATCATCCAAGACGATGACGTCATCTCCATCCAAATCGAACGCGTGGGCCCCTACCCGCCCCGCATCCAAGACGTGGGCGTGATCAAGGACCTGGGCTCCCACGACATCGACCTGGTCGCCCACATCTCGGGCTCGCGCTACAAACGGGTATTCGCCGTGACCTCCACCACCCTCGGCAAGCACGAGGACACCGCGCTCATCTCAGCGGAAATGGAAAACGGCACCCTGGCCCAGATCACCACCAACTGGATCACACCCTATAAGTCGCGCACCATCCACGTGGCCACCAAGACCCGCTACATCGAAGCCAACCTCATCACCCAGCAGGTCAAGGAATACTCCAAGTTCGAAACCTACCAGTCCAGCTACAACGTTCGCGAATGGCCCCTGGTCTACCGCGAACCCGTGCGCGAAGAACTCACCCGCTTCCTGGCCGCCATCCGCTCAGGCTCGGAAATGCCCATCACCGGTGAAGACGGCCTCTACGTCCTGGAAACCATCGAAAGAATCGAAACGTTTCTTACTTGCCAAGGGGAAACGTCAACGGATTAAAGGCGGTGGGTTGGCGGGCTTCGCCCGGGACGGCAACGTCAACGGATGAACGTCGCGGGGCTCTCACAGCGGAGCTGCATAAGGTGTTCTAAGGCTT
>QZKZ01000071.1 GCA_004796465.1 Desulfovibrio sp. | reverse complement strand
TGGGCAATACTAGAACTGGTAGCCCGTCTCGTTGTGCTGGCTGTGGTCCAGGCCCCTGATCTCGTCTTCCTCGCTGACGCGAAGACCCATGACCACGTCCACCACCTTGAAGAGCACGATGCTCATCACAAAGCAGAAGGCCCAGGTGGCCAGGATGGAGATGCCTTGGGTCACGACTTGGCCGGGATTGCCCGCGATCAGGCCGTCCACGCCGCCAATGCCGGCGGTGCAGAAGATACCCGTGGCCAACGCGCCCCACGTGCCGCCAATGCCGTGAATGCCTACAACGTCCAGGGCGTCGTCGTACTTGAGCTTGCCCTTAAGCAGTACGCCGCCGTAACACAGGATGCCGCCGCCCGCGCCAACCGCGATGGCGGACATGGGATCCACAAAACCAGCTGCCGGGGTGATGGCCACCAAACCGGCAACCGCACCGGAAGCCGCGCCCAGGGTCGTGCCCTTGCCCGAGTGCAGCTTTTCCATGAGCAGCCAAGCCAGGGTGGCCGCGGCAGTGGCAACGTGGGTGGTGACAAAGGCGTTGGCCGCGCCGCCGCCTGCGGTCAAGGCGCTGCCCGCGTTGAAACCGAACCAGCCGAACCAGAGGATGCCCGCGCCAAGCACGGTCATGGGCAGGTTATGCGGAATAAAGGCCTCGGTGCCGTAGCCCTTGCGCTTGCCCAACATCAGGGCAGCAGCCAGGGCCGCCGCGCCCGAGGACATGTGCACCACTGCGCCGCCGGCAAAGTCCAGGGCGCCCATTTCGCCCATCCAGCCGCCCGGTCCCCAGACCCAGTGACACATGGGAGCGTACACAAAAATGATCCACAGGGTGGAAAACACGAGAAAGGAGCCGAACTTGATCCGTTCGGCAAAAGCACCGGAAATAAGCGCCGGGGTGATCACCGCGAACATGCACTGAAAGATCATGAACGCCAGGTGAGGCACGCCGTCGCCCCAATCCTCGGTGCCCACGTTTTGCAGGAACAGGTAATCAAAGCCGCCGATAATGCCCAGGCCGCCGACATCCGTTCCAAAGGAGAGGGTGTAGCCCACGGTGACCCAAACCAGGGTAGCCAGGCCCAACATGACGAAACTGTGCATGATGGTGCCCAAGACATTTTTGTTGCGGGTAAGTCCGCCGTAAAACAGCGCCAGCCCAGGGGTCATGAACATGACCAGGGCCGCGCAGATAAGCACAAAGGCGGTGTTTCCAGTATCCATTCGATCCTCCTTGCCCGGCCCGGGGGGCCGAATCCTAACGTTAAGCTTGCCGCTGAAATATATATGTCCCGTCGGCGAAGCATCCGACCCGGGCCGCACAAGCGGCCCGACGGCAGGCAGGGGGAGCGGCCTTGGGTACATCCGCCGACGGGATTCGTCCTCTAAGGCAAGGAGTGTACCATTTCCACTATTTGAATAATATGCTTTGATATCAACAACTTAGCATCCAATCGCCTCAATCTGTTTACTCATTTTTTACAATTTTGAGATTCCCTTCATTCTTGAAGACACATTTTTGTTATTATTTTGCCTACAAAAAGGTACGGCTTTCCAGATTCCCAACATCCGAGGTATAGAACTCCATACCCAAGGAGCCCTCATGAACACTCCCCTTCACCTTGTCTTGGCAGGCGCGGGCCATGCCCATCTCACGGCCATGGCCGCCATCCCCCGCTTCATCAAGGCGGGATGCCGGGTCACCGTGGTCAACCCGTCGCATCTCCACTACTACTCGGGCATGGGGCCAGGCATGCTGGCCGGGACCTACACACCCGAAGACATCCGCTTCAACGTCCGGAACATGGTGGAGTCCCGATCCGGGACCTTTGTGGAGGAGCCGGTGATACGCGTGGACGCAGGGGCCAAGAAACTTATCCTGGCTTCGGGTAAGGAAATTTCCTACGACATTTGTTCGTTTAACATCGGCAGCGGCGTGACCAACGCCCCACAAGCTGATGAGGAGCAGGGGCCGGAAATACTTCCGGTCAAGCCGATCATCAATTTGCTGGCCGCACGCGACCGGATCAAGGAACTGCTTGCCCGGTCCGACCCGAGCCAGGCCGTGCCAGGCGAGCCTGCAGGACCAACTGAACTCAAGCAGATCGGAGTCGTGGGTGGCGGTCCGGCAGGAGTGGAAATCGCGGGCAATGTTCAGGCCCTGGTTGCCTCCATGGACCGCCTGGACACCTTACGCCAGCCCCGGGGCATTACAGCACCGCCCATGCCCCGCGAACCGCGCATAACCCTTTTTGCGGGCTCCCGGATGCTGGGCCGATTTCCCCAAAAAGTGCAAGAGCTGACCCGGCAGTCATTCCGGGAACGCGCGATAGATATTGTGGAAGGCGCTAGGGTCAAAGAAGCGGCCAAAGGCAGGGTTCTTTTGGACAATGGGCGGGAATTTCCCTGCCAACTCGTGTTCTGGGCTTCGGGCGTGTCGCCCAATCCTGTTTTCACCGAGTCCGGCCTGCCCATTGGCGGGGATGGCGGCCTGCTGGTCAATGAGTTCCTGCAAAGTCCTGAGCACCCCGAACTGTTCGGCGGCGGGGACTGCATCCACTTCGCGCCCTTGCCCCTGGACAAGGTGGGCGTGCATGCCGTGCGGCAAAACCCGCTCCTGGTCGAGAATATCCTGGCCCATATCCAGGGAAAACCGCTGACAACCTACCAGGCCCGCAACGAATACCTCCTGCTCTTCAACCTGGGGGACGGAACAGCGGTCATGCGCCACAAGCGCTGGATCACACGAAGCAGGTTGGCCATGAAGCTCAAGAACTTCATTGACCACCGTTTCATGCGTCGCTTTCAGGCTCTGGAACAAGGAAACAAAAAGGGGGGCGTAGGGACTAGGGTGCCAGGGTAAATACGGCTCTGGTGGGGGTGGTTTCGCCGAGGATTATGGTGACCGGAGGTTCTTCCTTGAGGTCGGCCACCACGCGCAATTTATCCAGGTGCCAGCCAATGCGGATCCGCTCGATAATCAGGTTGTCCGGAGGAATAATCGGGTCTGGGCTGACCCTGGGGAAATCGCCGTACATATCCACCACCAAGCGCCCGGGTTCGCCGATCACAAAGTGCACGAGTTCATCCACCGGATTTTGGGTGCTCACGGCCAGGACCGCACCGCTGTCCGTGACAGTGACCACAAGCTCGGCCAGGTCGTTGATGTTGTGGGGGTGGGGTCGGTAGCCTTGTTCTTGCCCAGTGGCGTCCATCGCTTCCACCACATGTTGCGCCTCTTCCGTGACAGGAATTGACGCCTCGGCCATGGGCTCCTCTTCTGGCGCAACTTCCTCCTGGGGAACTTCAGCCACTTCCACTTCTTGTTCAGCAGGTTCCTCGGCTTGTTCTTGCGGAGCTTCAGCAACCTCAACAGGCTCCAGGGCAGGTTCTTCAACAGGCTCATCTACGGGCTCTGCAACAGGTTCCTCGGCCTGTTCTTCCAGGGCCTGTTCTTCCGCCGCCATTTCCGCGGGTTCTTGGGCCATCTCAGCGGGTTCTTCAACAGGCTGTTCAGCAGCGGCCTCCGTGGAGACCTCAGGTTCTTGAACCGCTTCAGCCACTTCCGTGGCCGGCTCTTCTTCTACCTGAGCTGTTTCAGCCGGTTCCTCCACAGGGGGTTCTTGCTCCGAAGCTTCCTCCACCAGAGGTTCAACTGCCTGCTCCCCGGCTTCCTCTACGCTCTCCTCGGCCGTAGAGCCCGGCCCCAGGTCCCGCTCGACAATGCCCCCGGCCGCAGCTCCAGGCTCGGCCATCTGGGGCGCCTCTTCGGCTACTGGTTCCTCAACTGCGGCTTCTTCGGCGGTCTCCTCGGCAGGAACCTCTTCAACCGCGACTTCCTCGGCAGGATCTTCCCCAACCGGAGCTTGGCCAGGCTCCTGTTCTTGGGCTGTTTCTTCTTGGACAGACTCTTCTTGGACCAGTTCCTCGGCAAGGGGCTCTTCAGCAGGTTCCTCAGGGAGAGGGGTTTGCTCGGAAGGTACTGCCTCGGCGGTTTCTGTCGGCGCTTGCGCTTGTGCTTCCTCCACGGCCTGGGCAGGGCTCTCTTCCTGAACCTGACCAGAAGAGGCCTCCTCTGGGGAGGCCTCTTGTAGAGCTTCTTGGGCTTGCTGGTCAAAAATCCGGACTGTTCCGGTCTGGTCCAGGATAATTACCGCCATGGCCACGAGAAAGACGATCAGCAGCAGCGCTGACAGACTTTTGCCCATACCATCCTCCTGACAATGAGATGATTACTGGCCCTGAAGAGAGGGCCTGCGGGGCGGGCATGAGCCCCAGTACCCAAAACTTATGTCATCTATGTCAAAATATTCCATCCAAAAGGTTCTATTCCGGGTAGAATAGTAGTCATCGTTGTTGCTGTAAGAGTTCCTTTTGCGTTGCGCATCGGCGTCCACGCCGAACCAGTCCGCGAGGTCGGAACCAAAGTTTTCTTGATGGCACGCAGGCTGTCCACAGCCCCAAACACCCACAACAGCTAAAATGCAGACCATAAGAAATAATTTTTTCATGACCAACCACCTCTGTTGCGTTATTGCGCCGCTGGCGTCAAAACCTTGTCCGGCTCCCTTCCCCTCTTCCCGGCGCGAAATACTGATCTTCTCCGGCTGCAAGTCCCTCTCCCGGGGCCTTTCAGCCGGAGAACAACCATTCCTAGTTACGAATACGGCCCATGCAATGAAAGCTTCAAAAACCGTTCCTCATTAACCAAGTAGTCGAGCTATACAACAAAAAAACACCAATTTCCAGTGAATTCTCTATTACTCCCCAGTCCTCAAAGCTGATGCAGACATGATACCCCAGTGATGCGTGGCCATAACAATTACTCGCTCATACACTTGCAGGAGGGGACCTGGTAACTGAATGCGTGCGGAATCATGCCCCCCCCCTTGCGAAATCCCGCTGGACTGTGCCATGATCTCCTGGTGCAGTGAATCGAATCAATCCTTTGTCACGCTGCTGTCACCAAACATGCGCATCGATTGCCACACACATACTGCGTGCCACTCTGCATGCGCCAGCTTGAAGCCTCGAGAGCTGGTCGAACTGGCCCAGCTGCGCTCCATCGACGGACTGGTCATCACCGAGCACCGCCACCAATGGACCAAAGAGGATATGGCTCCCCTTCGCAGCCTCTACCCGGACATGGCCCTGTACGCCGGTGTGGAGATCACCCTGGCCGAAGGGTATGATGTCGTGGTCATCTCCCCGGGCCTGCCCGAGAGCATCATGGCTTACCCCTTTATCGACGCCCTCATGGACGCCATGGAGCCCATGCGTGAAGACGTGTTTCTGTTCGTTGCCCACCCTTTCCGCTATACGAACGATCTCACCCCCAACCTGGCAAGGATTCTGGAGAAAGTAGACGGCATAGAAATGAACTCCATGAATCTGCTGCGTGGGGGTGCGCAACTCACGGATCAGGGCTACCAGCCTCAAAACAGCCGGTGCTACGCCGAGGCCCGGAAGCGCTTCGACCTGATCCCCATCTGGAATACCGACGCTCATCACCCTCCCTCGGTGGGCGCCATTGCCACGGAATTCCCGAACGCCGAACCATGGGCCGATGAAGCGGAACTGGCCCATTATCTGAAAACCACACCAGGCAAACCCTATCAGAGCAGCCTGCTCATTGAACAGTTCCTGGCCGAGTGACGGACGGCCCTTAAGAACAACCCAAGGCCTATTGCACGTGGTCGCGGAAATAGGCCAGGTCCGCGACCTGGGTTTTCCCTGCGAGATACGCACGAACCTTGGTCCGGTCGTTTTCGTGGATGCGCAGGGTGGAGATGGGCGGCTCTTGGCCGTTACCATACAGCGCCATGGCTCGGTCCACAAACCCGGAATGGAGAAAACACGCCGTGATCTCGGCTTGTCTGGCGCCCTCGGCCCACACCACCCTCAGTTCCAGATTCTTTTGCCGCCCGGGAGCACCGGTCACCAGATTGCCTGTCTTTACCAGCACATCAAGGGAGGATCCGCCCCCAAGCAGCCGCCAGGAATCCAAGCGGCGTGTAAAGCCGGGGAACATGGCCAGGTAGTAATAGGGGTCGATTTTGCAGGCCACGGAATGGCCGGGCGAATTGAGGAGAGAGGGGTCAAGGCTGTAGCGCGCAGCCAGTTCACGTTGCAGGATGTCCACGGCCCGGGAAAAATCGATCATGACTCCCCCTTGTGGCGAAACCACCGGCCGCTTGGAAAGGGAGACGTTAGAGCTTGAAGCGGGGGCGGCGCTTTTTCTTCTTCTTGGTCAGGAAGCTCTTGAAGCGGCGGGACTCCCTGAGCAAGGGATTGATATCCAGTGACTTATCCAGGCATTGCAGGGCCTTGCTCACATCTCCCCGTTCGTAATGGAGCCTGGCCATGTTGTGGTAGAGGTTCTCGTCGTCCGGCCCCAGTTCCAAGGCCCGGCCATAATGCATGAGTGCTTCCTCGTAAAATGAGGTCTTGCGGAGATCCACGCCAAAGCTGTTGAACATGTGCTTGTGGCGGGGCACGAAATCCCCGTCCATGCAGGCCACGTCCTCGAAGATTTTCCTGGCTTGGATCCGGTCGCCTTTCCTGGCCAGGATCAAGCCCCGGCCGAAATCAGCCCGGGCCACCTTTTCCGTCTCCTCGGGGCCTTGGGGCTTGCCGGGGCCAACGGGCGCGGGTTCGGCCGGAGCGGGCTCCATGACCTCGATACGGGAAGGCGCAGGTGTAGGCCTTTCCAGCACTTCGCTGTAAGGATCGAATTCTCCCGGGGCAGGTTCGGGAGGCTCCAGAGCTTCGCCGGTTCCGCCGACTTCCTGCTCCTGGCCTTCCCACAGCCTGCGCACCTTATAGCCCCCGCTGTCCGCAAAAAAGTCGGGCTCCAAGGTATATCGTTCCTCGAACTCCATGCGGGTGATGAGCCGCTTGGAGCCCGAGGGCACCAAATTCTGGTTCAGGGGCTGCACGGTCATGTGGTTGTCGTCCCGCTCCCACACGGACCAGTAGATCTTGTGCACGTTTTTGCGGCGCGTCATGCCCGCACCAATGTAGGTGGTGCGGCGAGTGGAATAGATGCCTATGCTGCGTTCTTCCACCATGGGAAACTCCCTGAAACGTCAGGCCCTTCCGGGCCAAGGGCTCAGCCGAGCCAGCGCTTGCGGCGGCGGTAATGCTTGACGTCGCGGTAACTCCGGCGTTCGCCGCCGTGGGACAGCCCCAGGTAAAATTCCTGCACATCCGGGTTGCCCAGAAGTTCCTCGGCAGCGCCGTCCAAGACGATGCGCCCGTTTTCCATAATATAACCCTGGCTGGCGATGGTCAACGCGGCCCGGGCGTTCTGCTCCACAAGGAGGATGGTCACGGCTTCCTGCTCGTTGAAGCGCTTGATGATGCCGAAAATCTCCTCCACCAGCAGGGGGGCCAGCCCCAGGGAAGGCTCGTCAAGGAGCAATAATTTGGGCGAGGCCATGATGGCCCGGCCAATGGCCAGCATCTGCTGCTCGCCGCCGGACATGTAACCCGCAAGCTGCTTGCGCCGCTCCTTGAGCCGGGGGAAATAGCCGTAGACTTTGTCCAGATTGCCTGCGTATTCCGACCTGGGGCGGGTATAGGCCCCGCACTTGAGGTTCTCCTCAACGGTCAGATCCTCGAACACCCTACGGCCTTCCATGACCTGGAAGATGCCTGATCTGACGATCTTGTCCGGCGGGGTGTTGTGGATGGCCTTGTCCTTGTATACCACCGCGCCTTCGGTCACTTCACCGTCCTCGCCCTCGAGAAGACCGGAAATGGCCTTGAGGGTCGTGGACTTGCCCGCGCCGTTGGCGCCGAGCAACGCGGTTATCTTGCCCTTTTCCGCGGCAAGGGACAGGCCCTTGAGCACGAGGACGACATCGTTATACACGACCTCCAGGTTCTCGACCCGGAGGATTTTCTCTTGTTGCGCCGCATTCATGGTTTGTGCCGCTTCAGTCCCGTGTTGATGTGGCAGCCGCTCAGGGCCGGGTGTTTTCCTTTTTCCGGTAGGCGTACACCATGTCGTTGTCCGTGCTCACCTTGCCCACGGCTCCGTCACAGCCCTTTTCCAAATACAGCTTGGCCATGGCCCGGGCCGCCTCGTTGCTGGATGCGCGGCGGGTGATGTACGAATTGACCCCAGGCGCTTCCACCACGTGGTGTTCTTCGAACAGCCGCTTGGCAACGTCATGGGTCACGCCCACGAACCATTCATCATACCGGCCGCCGCACTGATTGATCAAGGCATCGATCTCAAGCATCTTTCGCGTGTCTTCAGCATTCATATCGTCCCCCCGGCCCGAATCCCCACCCCCATAGCACAATCGGGCGTGTTCCTTTACCAGGCCGAAGGCCTATAAATACTGAAAAAAAGGGCGGGATGCAAATCCCGCCCTTGGGTGCTGCAATACACTGTATTTTTCCGCAAGTTACATGCCCAACCACTCGGCCTTGCGTTCCAGGGTCTGGGAAGCCTTGAAATGCAGGCCATCGGCTTGGAGCTCATACAGGTTCACGGACAGGTTGGGGCGATGGTCGTCCTCAAAGTAGCTGATGGGCGGGGTCAGGCCCATGGGATCGAAATCGCGCAGGGATTCCAAGGCAGCCTTGAGCGAGGGACCAGTGACTTCACCCTGCTCGGCCGCGATGCGGATGCCCTCGGCCATGACCAGCATGGAGGCGAAACCGCGCACATAGTGGGTCATCTTGTGTTCGCCGCCGGTGATTTCACGGATCACCGTGGTGCCGGGCGTGTCGTCATCATACACAGCCGTGGCCTGGAGGCCGATGTGGCCGTTGACCGCGTCGCCGGCCAGTTCCACCAAGTTCTCGTCATTGCCCCAGATGTTGATGAAAAAGGTGGTTTCAAAGCCCAGCTTTTCAGCGTCCTTGAGGATCACGGAGGTGGAGTCCGTGGTGCCGCCGATCCACACGTAGTCCGGGGAATCTTCCATGAGGTCGGTGAGTTGGGTGGTGGCGTCCATGGCCCGTAGCTCGACATTGACCTCGCCCACGATCTCGAAACCCAATTCCTCGGCATAGGCCTTGGCGCCCTCGATGGGGGACAAGCCGTAGGGGTGGTCGGGATAGATCAGGGCCAGTTTGGGAGCTTCGCTGCCGCTCCAGTTGTCCGCAAAGTACTTGAGGGCCGCGCGCATTTGCGTGGTGTAATCCGCTGCCACGAAGAAGTTGTAGGGCGCGGTGTTCGGATCGGTCAGGTGCGCGGAATAGGACGCGGAAAGCGTGGGAATCTCGTCTTGGGCCACAAAGGACATGAGGGCTTCGGTGTCGCCAGTGCCCCAGCCCTGCAGGGCCACGATGCCCTTGTTCTTGAATTGCTCGTAATAGGTCAGGGCCTTTTGCACGTCATAGGCGTAGTCTTCCTGATAGGCCACGATCTCATAGCCGCCTACGCCGCCGTTGGCGTTGAGGTATGCGATGCAGTCCATGACGCCCTCGGCGTAGGGGTTGCCCACGTCACCGGTGGGACCGGACAGGTCGGACAAAACGCCGATCTTGAGTTCCTGGAGTTCGGCTTGCTCAGGTGCGGCCTCTTCGGTGGTTTCCTCGGCAGCTTCTTCAGTGGCTTCGCCGGGTTCGTCCACATCCTCGGCGTCGTCACCGCAACCGGAGATAAGCGCCAGGCTCAGCAGCATCATCAGGATAAGCCAAAATCTTTTCATACCCGTGTCTCCCGCGTTTGTATGGTTATACCGGTTTATACTCCTTATTAGTGGGCAAAAGGATACAGCTTCCAGTACGCCTTGATGAGCCGCCAGCGGTGGGCCAAACCCTCGGGCTCAAAGATCAGGAACAGCATGAGCACGAGGCCGAACACACCGCCTTTGGTGGCCTTGATGGGCGTAGCCAATTCCGGAAAAAAGCCGCCCACCAGCTCGGCCAGGAGGTCCAGGCAAATGGGCAGGACCGAAATGAAAATGGCCCCGTAAACCGCGCCCAGCACGCTGCCCAGCCCGCCGATGATGATCATGGCCAGATAACTGATGGACAGGCCGATGCCGAAAGTGGGGCTCGGGGTCAAGTACCGCGCGGTATGGGCCCACAAGCCGCCCGCCACCCCGGCCATGAACGCGCTGACCGCGAATGCCTGGAGTTTGTACCAGAACAGGTTGACCCCCACGATCTCGGCGGAGAGATGGTGGTCGCGGATGGATACGAAAGCCCGCCCCGGCTTGGAGCGCATCAGGTTCGTGGCCAAGTAGACCATGAGCACCGCGCAGGCCAAGGTCAGGTAGAACATGCGGGGATAGGTGTCGAAGGTATAGCCGAATATCTCCGGCGCGGGTACGGCCATGCCGGAGTGGCCGCCCGTGACCGACTTCCAGTGCAGGAACACGTACTCCAGAATGAACTGGGCCGCCAAGGTGGCGATGGCCAGGTAAATACCCTTGAGCCGCAAGGAGGGAATGCCGAAAAACATGCCCACCAAGGCCGTGACCAAGCCCCCGCAAAGAATGGCTGGAATAAAGGGGCCACCAAAGACCACGAACATCCATTCCGGCAGCATGGCCGCGCCGCTTTGCACGAACCACACGCCTGCATACGCTCCCACGCCCACGAACGCGCCTTGGCCCAGGGATATCTGGCCGCATGCGCCGGTAAGCACGTTCAGGGACACGGCCGCAATAATCGCGATGTTGATCATGCACAATTGCAGGACATAGGAGTCAAAGCACAGGGGGTACAGGATCAGGCCCACGAACAGGACCAAGAGCCAGAACCTCTCGAACCAGGTCTTGAACAGCCGGTTCTCCTGCCGGTACGAGGTGAAAAATTGTCCGCACTTATTCTGCATCAGCTATACCCGCTCGATTTCTTCGGTTCCAAACAGACCATAGGGCTTGATCATCAGGATGACCACCAAAAAGAGAAAGGAGGCCACGTTGCCGAAACCGCCCAGGCCGAGATATTCGTGGGCCGCGCCCTCGCAGACCTTTTGCAGCACGCCGATGAACAGGCCGCCCAGGGCCGCGCCCAGCAAGCTGTCCAAGCCGCCCAGGATCACTGCGGGAAAGACTAGGAGCCCCACGTGGCCCAGGTCCGTGTTGATGTCTTGGATCACGCCCACGATCACCCCGCCGAAACAGGACACAATGGCTGCGATGCACCAGGACATGGCAAAAATGTTCTTGATGCCGATGCCCATGGAGGCCGCGGCCAACTGGTCAAAGGCCGTGGCGCGCATGGCCACCCCTTTCCTCGAGTACTTGAAGAACAGGGAAAAAATGACAAACAGCAGCAGGGCCAGTATAAAAGCGGCGATGTACTCGATTTCCAGTGGCAAGCCACCGATTTTCACGGTCACGTCGGGCAATACCTCGGGAAAGTTCTTCTTGGTGGTGCCCCAAAAGAGCTGGACCAGGGTTTTGAGCACGGCTGACATGCCGATGGTGACCATGATCACGCTGATGATGGGCTCGCCGATGAGCGGCCGCAGCGCGAGACGCTCAATGGCCAGGGCCAGGATCACGGAAAAAATCAGGGTCAGGAGGAACGAGGCCACAAAGGGCAGCCCGGCCTGCACGGTAAAGGCGAAGCAGATGTACGCGCCCACCATGACCAACTCGCCCTGGGCAAAGTTGACGACCTTGGTGGCCTTGTAGATGATCACAAAGCCTAGGGCCACCAGGGAGTAAACGCTGCCCAGGGCCAGGCCGATGATGATGTGTTCCAGCAGGTGCTCCATTCCGTCTCCCCGGGCTACTCGGCCCCTTGCTCCACGTTCATGAGTCTGATCAAGCCGCACATGTTGCGCTGGCCGCCGTCCTGGTACTGGATGCAGGTTTCCAGGGTCACGTCGTCCTGGTCCGAATACAGGCCCCCGATGAGGTCCTGATAGCGGTCCTCCACCGTGGTCCTCCGTACCTTGCGGGTGCGGGTCAGCTCGCCGTCGTCCGCGTCCAGTTCCTTGAACAGCAGGGCAAAACGGCTGATGCGCGTCTCCTCGGGCAGGGTGGCGTTGATTTCGCGCACCTGCTCCTCGATGAGGCCGTATATTTGATCCTTGGCCGAGAGGTCCTGATACGTCGTGTAGGTAATGAGCTGCGATTCCGCCCAACGGCCCACGATCTCGCCGTCAATGCAGATGATGGCCATGATCCGGTCCTTGCCCCCGCCCAGGACCACAGCTTCTTTAATGTAGGGAGAAAACTTGAGTTTGTTCTCCATGAACTGGGGCGAAAAGCGGGTGCCGTCAGTGAGGTGCATCACGTCCTTGAGCCGGTCAATGACCACGAGTTGGTTCTGCTCGTTGAAATAACCGGCATCGCCCGAGAGCAACCAGCCGTCCTGGATGGTCTCTTGGGTGGCCTTCTCGTTCTTGTAGTAGCCCAAAAACACTGCCGGGCTCTTCGATAAAATCTCGCCCTCATCGGAAATGGAGATTTCGGTCTCGGGAATAGGCTCGCCCACGGAGTCGAAGTCAATGGCTCCGTCAGGGTGGATGCAGGAGATGCCCGAGATTTCGGTCTGGCCGTAGATCTGCTTAAGGTTCACGCCCAGGGCGTGGAAAAAGCGGAAGGTGTCGGGTCCGAGCGCCGCGCCGCCCGTGGATGCGCTGCGGATGCGCGAAAAGCCCAGCCTGTCCCTGAGCGCCCGGAACAGCCCGAATTCCGCCACAACATAGGCCAACTTCAGCATCAATCCCGGCTTCTTGCGGGCGAACACGCAGTCCGCATACTTGTAGCCAATGGGAAAGAGCAGGTTGTACAGAAAACGCTTGAGCCGCGTGGTCTCCATGATCTTGACCTGGACTTTGGCGGCCAGGTTTTCCCAGACCCGGGGCGGCGAAAAAATGAGGTGCGGCCCGATCTCGCGGATATCGTTCTGCACCGTGTCCGGCTCCTCGGGAAAATTCACGGTGAACCCAAAAAGCAGGCCCGAGGCCACGGCCATCATCTGCTCGCCCATCCAGGCCAGGGGCAGGAAAGACACGAACTCGTCCTTGGCCCGCTTGGGGTCCACTTGGCCCAGATTGTAGGCCATGGACAGCATGTTCTCGTGGGACAGGACCGCCAGCTTGGGCCGTCCCGTGGTGCCCGAGGTGGTGGCGATGAGGCAGGCGTCCTTGGGGGAGACCCGGGCCACCCAGTCGCCGAAGCGGCCGGCCTCGGCCTTGCCCTTGTCCCGGACCTGCTCAAAGGACATGAGTCCGGGTTCGTCGTATTGGGACAAGCCCTTGGGGTCGTGGTACACAATATACTCAAGGTGCTGAGACTTTTCCTTCAAGGTCAGCATCTTGTCCACCTGCTCCTGGTCCTCGGCCACCACCAGCTTGGCCTCGGACAAGTCAAAGATATACTCCACCTCGTCGGCTGGGGCGTCCTGATACAGACCCAGAGCCAAGCCGCCCAGCCCCTGGATGGCCAGCTCCGCCCACAACCATTCCGGCCGGTTGTCGCCAATGAGGATAATGATGTCACCCTTGTCCAGACCCAAGGCTTTGAGGCCGGCAGCGAATTCCGCGGTAAGGCGCGCGTGTTCCGCCCAGGTGAAGCTCTGCCAAACGCCCCACTCCTTTTCCCGCACAGCCGTGCGCGAAGCAAAGTTCTTGGCGTTGTCCAAAAGCAGCTGGGGCAGCGTAGTCTCGTATGGTTTGCTCATGGCATATGGTATGGCTTGAGTACAGGCGCGCCGCGAGATATGGCGGTCAGCGTGACGCGCGCTTGGTTGTTGTTTTTGTCCGGGCCAAGGTCTTCCTTGGCTCGTGTAATTCTTGTGAGACGTGCGAATATATTTTCAGGCAGCCCTTTTTTGCCCGACCGCCTGAATGATGGGGGCGCGTCAGCGCCCCAAAAACGTTTCATCCTCGCCGCCCAAATAGGCCGCGATTACGTCCTTGTCTTGCTGGACTTCTTCAGGTGCCCCCGTGGCCAAAACGCTGCCGAAGTCGAGCACCACCACCTTGTCCGAGATGTCCATGACCACGCCCATGTCGTGCTCCACCAGGAGCACGGTCACGCCCCACTCCTCGTTGATGTCCAGGATGTAGCGAGCCATGTCCTCGGTCTCTTCCAGGTTCATGCCGGCCATGGGCTCGTCGAGCAGGATCAAACGGGGTTCTGCGGCCAGGGCCCGGCCCAACTCCACGCGCTTTTGCACGCCGTAGGGCAAACGTCCGGCCACCTGGTGCCGGTAAGGCGACAAGCCCAGGAAATCAATGACGTCCTCCACCCGGCGGCGGTGCATGTCTTCATGCCTGCGGGCCTTGCCCCAATACAGCATGGAAGCGAGCAAGCCGTACTTCATCTGGCTGTGGCGGCCCACCATGAGGTTGTCCAGAACGCTCATGCCCTTGAACAGGGCGATGTTCTGAAAAGTGCGCGAAAGGCCCATCTCCGTACGGCGGTGGGCCTTCATGGACAGGATCGACTTGCCGTCAATGGCGATGTCGCCTTCGTCCGGATGATATCTGCCGCTGATGCAATTGAGCATGCTGGTCTTGCCCGCTCCGTTGGGGCCGATGAGCGACAATATCTCGCCTTCCTCGATGGTGAAGCTCACGTTCATGAGCGCGGCCAAGCCGCGAAAGGTCAGGGTGATCCCTGTGACATCAAGCAGCGACACTTAGCTCCACTCCGAGGCGAAAGTTTCCGGGCCGGTGATGGTGTAGCCCTTGTCTTCAATGGCCTTGACAATGGGCTCCGGATTGTCGGTCTTGACCCGGAACACCACGATGCGGCTGCCGTTGTGGAAAAAGGTGCCTGTAGCGATGATGGATACGCCCATGCCCGCGATGATGCCGGACACCTCGTGGATCACTCCGGTACGGTCTTCCACGCCGAACACGATGCGCGAACCGCCCTGGACCAAGCCCATCTCCTCCACGAGCAGCTCCAGCATCACGCTTCTATTGATGTAGCCCAAAAGCTTGTTGTCGGGATCGACCACGGCCAAGCCCGGAATGTCGTCAATGTACATGCGGTGGGCTGCTTCCTCGATCTCCATCTCCGGAGGCGCGGTGGGCACGTCCGTGCGAATGACCTTTTCCACGGTAAGCTTGGCCAGCAGGTAGTTGAGTTCATGCTTGGACAAGGTGGTGGCTCGGGACGGCAAGGCCTCAAGGCAGTCTTCCTTGCGCACGTAGCCCACCAGTTTGCCCTCGTCCACGACCATGAGCATCCACAAGCGGTTCTGCTCCATGAGCTTTTCCGCGTCCGCAACCAGCGTGTTGGGGGAAATGGTCACGAACTGGTCCAGCGTGAGCATCTTGAGTCCAACGTACATGGAGACTCCCTCCGGTTGAAGGTCCTCGGCGGGGAAGGTTCTCCCCACAAATCCCGAGTGTTTTCGTGAACCAATGTGTAAAAACCATTTCCCGTGTTCCGTCAAGCTCTTGGGCTCCCCTGGGCAAGGAAACTGTCAGCTTTATTTTCTTATTGCTTCCAATGCGCGTTATCGCCTATAGTGTTTACCGCGTTTGAAACGCCCACCATATGTGGGGGCTGGAGGGGGATCGTTCAATGCGTGTATTGACCGTTCGCAGGACGCTTGTGGCCGTAGCCGTGGGAGTCGTGTTGTATACGGCGTCCCCGGGCCTTGCCACGTCCCCCGAGGAAGTGGACCGGCTCAACTACGCCATAGCGGACAATGACCTTGGCCGGGTCGAGGAAATCCTGGCCACGGGCATCAATCTCAACGCCTGGAACGAAGTGGGCCTCACCCCCCTCATCTACGCCGTGGAAACCTTTCACGACGAGCGCATCCTCCACCTGCTCCTGGAAAGCGGGGCCAATGTGAACGTGCAAATGCCCAGGAACGGCAAAACCGCGCTCATGAAAGCCGCGTCCAGCCCCTTTGCCTACACTGCCGTGCCCATTTTGCTGGAACACCACGCCGACCCCAACCTTGAGGACAAGCGCGGCTACACCGCCCTGTGGAGCGCCATTGAACTTTTTTACAATGGCGATGATATCGACCCGGAGGTGGCGCTGGACAACCTCGTGCTCATCCTGGAACACGAGGCCGATCCCGACCATATGGTGGGCTCCTCAACCCCAATCATGCTCGCGGCCCAGGAAGGTTTTTCCGAAGTCGTACGGGTTTTGGCAGAATTCAACGCCACCACGGACCTGACCAACGACGAAAACCTCACGGCGCGCGAACTTGCCCTGGCTTTTGAGCACCAGGACGTGGCCGAGTTCCTCAATGACTGGGAAGGCAACGCCACTGAGGAGCTTGAAAGTGAAGAACCTCCCGGCGGTTCCACGGAACCAGCCGAAGAAGAAACTGCTGAAACTGCCGAGCCTGTGGGCTAAACCGCCCAGCCATCCCCACCATGCCCCTTTTGACCATCACCACGGAGCGGGAAATCAACGCACGGGTTGACCGCGTCTGGTCCCTGCTCACGGATTTTCCCGGCCATGCCCAATGGAACCCCTTTATTCCGGAGATCAGCGGCGACCTTGTGCAGGGCGGCAAACTCCAGGTGCTCATTGAGCCACCCGGCAAGAAAGCCATGCGCTTCAAGCCCACCCTGCTCACCGTAGCACCCAACCAAGAACTGCGTTGGCGGGGAGTTCTGCTCATGGGTTTCTTCTTCGCCGGGGAACATTTTTTTCAGCTGAGTCCTATAAAGGGAAGCAGCACCCGGTTCATCCAAGGTGAAATCTTTTCCGGGTTGCTGGCCAAGGTGCTCATGAACAGTCAACTCGCCTCCATAGAGCAAGGGTTCAACGCCATGAACCTGGCCCTCAAGGAACTGGCCGAATCTCCGGCCTGAGTTGAAGGCTTCCTTTCTATCGCCAGTTGCCAGGGCATTGTGGTACACCACAGGCATGTTTCCCTGCCAAATCCATACGGAAATCAACATCAACGCGCCCATTGAGCGCGTCTGGGACACCCTGGTCGATTTCGAGGCCTACCCCGACTGGAACCCTTTTGTCCGCACTGTTCGTGGCGAACTCAAGGAAGGCGATTACCTGCACATCATGGCCTTTCCGCCAGGCCGCCCGCCCATGCGTTTTCGCACTTACGTGGAAGGCATCTCCCGCCCCCGGGAGCTGCGCTGGGGCGGCAAGTTCTTGCTCTCCTCGGCCTTTACCGCTGAGCATTATTTCGTGCTCGAACCCAAGGGTGAGAACAAGACAAAATTCCTGCACGGCGAGCTGTTCTGGGGCTGGCTGGTGCCGGTGTTTACGTTCAGTTTTATGAGGGCTTCGAGGAGGGGGTTTGTGGCCATGAATTTTGCGTTGAAGGCGCGGGTGGAGGGGGGAATGGAATAATTGGGGCTCCGCCCCACCCCCCGGCAGGGGCTCTGCCCCTGCACCCCGCAAGGGGGTCACCCCCTTGACCCCACCTGGATCTTGCCCCCTCCCCAGCTATCCCGTATCTTCCTCCCCATGAAAGACATCCCTCTCAAGGACCGCATTATCTTCGCCCTGGACGTGCCCACGCCGGCCGAGGCCCAAGCCTGGGTCGAGCGCCTGGGCGGGCACATCAACTACTTCAAGGTCGGGCTGTAGCTCTTTTTGGCGGGCGGCATGGACGTGATCGAAATGATCACGGGGCGCGGCCACAAGGTCATGGTGGACCTGAAGTTTTTCGACATCCCGGAGACCGTGAAACTGGCGGTCCAGCAGTTCCGCGACTCCGGCGCCAGCCTGGTCACGGTGCACGGCAACGACCCCATTATCCGCGCGGCCATCGAGGAACGCGGCCAGACTAAAATCCTGGCTGTGACCGTGCTCACCAGCTTTGGCGAGGAAGACATGCGCGCCATGGGCATGACCCAATCCATTGAGGACCTGGTCCATTTCCGCGCCAAGCGCGCCCTTGACCTGGGCTGCGATGGCGTGGTCTCCTCGGGCATGGAAGCACCGCGGCTCAGGGAAAGCCTGGGCGACAAGCTGCTCATCGTGACCCCTGGCATCCGCCCGGGTGCGAACATTGATACTCTCCAAGCCGACGACCAAAAACGCATCGTCACGGCCAAGCAAGCCATTTCCGGGGGCGCCGACCATGTGGTGGTGGGGCGGCCCATATCCAAGGCTGCTGATCCGCTGGCAGTGGTGGCGGACCTGCAAGAAGAAATCCTTACAGCGACAGGAGAATAGCCT